>JACMKL010000408.1 GCA_014380105.1 Candidatus Melainabacteria bacterium | reverse complement strand
GTCGTTGAAAGCGTTTTGCGCGCTTCAGCTCACGGCGCAGCATTCTGAGCATGTATTGAAATTTGAGACACGGTGTCTGCTGGTCGAAAAAGGCGAGAGCTTCAATCTCTTCTTCAGAGAGCGGATGCGCTTGCTGTTCGGCATACCCGCCGATACGTCCGCCGCCGCTGTGAAGGAGGTCCATTGCCTTTTCAGTTTGTTCGAAGTCCCAGGTCACCTGGTTGCGAACGTCAGAAACACGACGATGGAATATGTTGTCCTTGATTACGTACTCGTTATGCTCTTCTTTCGGCATAAAATTTCCCGGTCAGCCCCCGCGGGTACGACAAAGCGCACACCAAACCAAATTATTTATTCCCTAGCTATTAAAACTCAAATCATCCTCCATATGGGGGAGTTTTGAGGTAAATGGACGAAATTAAGAAAATTATGGAGGCTGAGATTATCAGGCGGATTGCTCATCTGTAAGCGTCCTCCCACTTGCCATCAGTCCAGACAAGGAGGGTACTTTATTCGCTAAGCAGAAAGAGACGCACCATATTCAGTGCCGCACTTGATGTTCTTAGTCGAATATCATGTCTTCCGACACGACTGCCAAGCTCAAGTTTTTTGACCGTACAGCCGCGTTCGTGAGCCAATCCGACAAAGATAGTACCGATCGGTTTTTCTGCCGTTCCGCCATCAGGACCAGCTATGCCAGTAATACTCAGTCCAATATTTGCCTGACCAAATGCTCGCACTCCGACCGCCATTTCTTCGGCGCACTCAGCGCTCACGGCGCCATATTTATCTAAAGTCTCTTTGGAAACTTTCAGTACTGATTGCTTAACTTCATTTGCGTAGGTGACAACATTCACTTTTGTATATTTCGAGCTGCCGGAAACATCGGTTAAGCGCTTGCTGACTAGACCGCCAGTGCATGACTCGGCGACAGACAGCGTCATACCTTTTGTGACGAGAAGCCTTCCGACCACGGTTTCTAGATTGTCATCATCTTGACCATAACAGAGCGTTCCGCTATCGCGGCGAATTTGCTCGACCACAGGCATGACTAACTCGCGCGCCTCTTCCATGGTCGAAGCCTTCGCTGCCACTCGCAGTCGGCATTCGCCTTGCCCGGCGTACGGGGCAACTGAAGGACTCAGTCCATAGAGTAGATGTCCATACTTTTCTGCTAAAGCGGATTCGCCAATCCCATAATGTTTTAACTCAACACTGTAAATGGCACCAGTCAAGAAATTTTTGATGATGTAGTCGCGAGCGGTTTCGGTCCACATGGCGATTAGCTCGGAAGGAACCCCTGGAAAAGTCATCACCACTCGCTTTCGAGTCGGCTCAGAAATATCATTGGCGGCAAGAATGTCACTTGAGACCAGCCAAATAATTCCAGGAGCAGTGCCATTTTCATTTGGAAGTATGTCGGCTCCCTTCGGTCTCATTGCCTGTTTTTTATTCGTCTCAGGCATCGTCAATTTGCGCTCGGCAAACATGGCCTCGATTTCAGCCAGGATTGTCTCGTCCAGCTGCAGCGGCACCCCAAACATTTCTGCAATGCACTCGGTCGTCAAATCGTCGGCGGTTGGACCAAGTCCACCGGATGTAATGACGATATCAGAACGATCAAAGGCTACTTTGAGAGTTGACTTGATACGGTCTTTATTGTCACCAACGGTCGATCGATAGAAGCAGTCGATTCCGATGCGCGCCAGCTCACTGGCGAAGAATTTTGAATTGGTGTCCAGAACATCGCCTAGCAACAATTCTGTACCGATGGAAACTATTTCAGCATTTGGCATGACCACAGTTTAACAGAACGGACTTCCCCTTTTGAGGAAGTCCGCTGTGATTAACCAGCAATTGCAGCTTCTGTGGATAGCACCGCAGTGGTGTCGGTGGCGCCCTCGTAGCTGTTGAATAGTTCCGCTAGTCTGCCGTTCTGAGCAAGCACGTCTTGCACTTCACCATACTCGACAATTTCACCGTCATGAAAAACATATACGACGTCGAACATGTCGAGGAGATGCAATTTGTGTAGAGAAGAAACAACACAGCGGTCCGGGAATGCGCCAATGATATTGGCGTAAATGATTCTCTCGTTCTGTGGATCAACACTAGAAGTAGGCTCGTCCAGGAGGATTATGTCGCTATCTTTCGCGAAGAAAATACCTCTAGCCAAGGCTAATCTCTGTTTTTCACCACCACTTAGATTCACACCTTTCTCGGCAATGCTAGTTTCTAAACCGCCAGGTAAACGCTTCAAAACAGATTCGAAACGCGCCAAGCGGATCGCTTCCCGTAATTCACTTTCTGCCACTTCCAATCCGAAAGTCAGATTGAAAGCGATGGTGTCAGAAAATATTTCCGGGTCTTGCGGCATCAATGTCGTGCTGTCGGCGATATGCTTCAAACCACCAGGCATCTCAACGCCATCAACAAAGACCGTCACCGTGTGGGCGTCTTGAGTACCGCGCAGCAAACTGAGCAGAGTACTCTTACCGCTTCCACTTTCACCCACAAGAGCAACCGCCATACCTTTTTGCAAAGTGAGATGAATGTCTTTGAGATGATGCTTCCGATGTTTGTCATCCTCGTAGGTGAAATTAAGATCTTTGATCTGCAAAACATCCCACTCGTCAGGCATCTTCAACTCTTCGTCAAGGGCGCCCTCTTCAGGAATGCCGTTGGCGATCGGTTCGGCGCTTCTGACGTCTGCCGCTTGCTTAACGACGGTTCCGTAGATCCATGCAAATTGATAGAACGAATCTCCAATTCTTCTCAGATATTCGAAAAGAGTGAAGAAAGTTCCGCTTTGCATAACCTTACCGGCACCGACAGTTGTTGATGTGTACCAGCCTAAAACGGAAACTATCATTACGGCAATTAAAACCGTCGTGAGGCACCACTTCACTTCGTTGAGCGCATTATTTGTTTTGAACAACGCAAGCGGAAGTAGCATTCTCCGAGACACTTCACCGTGCACTCTAGACTCCAATCTCAAAGTGATAACACTGATGATATTGGTAATGTAATCGTGAACAGCTGATGCTGTGGAGTTTTCGAATCGATTGAGAACATGATAGTTTTTGTATAACAGTCGGTCGAAACCGAAAATTACAGCAAGCGCCATAAACGTCACAGCAGTCGAGATCAAGCCTGCTTCTGGCATAAACCAGACAAGAATGGCCTGGCTGCCGAGCAAACGAAAGAGCATATAAGCAACTTCAAAAGATGTGTCGTAAAACTCGTAGAGCGAATTAGACGCCCTATTCACTTTATCGATACTGTCTCCGGAATGGTGCTCTCTGTGCCACTTCAAAGGCAACTTCGTGAGGACAGAAAATAATTTGCCCTTGAAGTTAGCTTTTATATTGAATGCAGCATAACGCTCCAACAATCTGCCCGGTCCATGGAAGACCCAGAAGCCGACCTGCGTTGCGAAGTACAGTAATAGATAGATTTTCACCTGGTCCATTACGTGCTCGCGATTCGTAGTGGCGCCTGTGACACCATTCTGAACGCAGTTTATAAGCTTCCCTATGACATATGGCTCGGCAAGCACCATCGCTTGCGCAAACGCAAACATGATTGTGTAGCATACGATTAAAGGACGATGCTTACCGGCGTAAGCCCAGCCGGTCACAAGGAGATAAACGATAGGATTTTTCTTCAGCATAATTACCTGAAATGACCTCAATTCCAAAACGCAAAACACACTCCGACGCCACTAAGGCGCGGGTTTTGTTTGATGGAATGAGAAATCGCATT
>JACMKL010000407.1 GCA_014380105.1 Candidatus Melainabacteria bacterium | reverse complement strand
TGTGATCTATGACTTGTGCAGATGTCATTTTTCTTTCTCTCTGTAAATAAGGTTGGTCTTCAGTTCGGTACTAGTTCCACTTGGTGATGGAAGGTGTGATTTCTAAGAAACCGCCTTCGCAACCAGGAACCGCACCCTTAACAAGCAAAATATTCTTTTCTGCATCGAGTCTGACCACGGTCAGTTTACGCGTGGTTACAGTCACGTTGCCCATTTGACTAGGCATCTTCTGTCCACGGAATACACGACCTGGAGTTGTACCGGCGCCGATGGAACCCATCGAACGGTGAAACTTAGAGCCGTGGCTCATTGGTCCGCGACCATGGTTGTATTTTTTGATGGTGCCCTGGAAGCCTTTACCGATCGAAGTACCGCTTACATCGATCTTTGTTCCGACTTTCAATAATTCAACGACGTCAATTTTGTCGCCGACGTTGTATGAGGACGTGTCATCAACTCTGAACTCTCTCAAAGGCTTGAGCCATGGCAAGCTGTTCTTTTTGAACAACCCGGCTTGAGGCTTATTCAGTCTGTTTTCGTAAGTTTCAAAACCACCAAGTTGAACGGCTTCATAGCCATTCTTCTCTTTGGTGCGCTTTTGCGTAACGACGTTGGCGCCCAGTTGGACGACGGTTACGGGTACGGAAAGACCTTTGTCATCGAAGACTTGAGTCATGCCGATTTTTTTGCCCATTACACCAATTGCCATTTGCTTCTTCCTCTAACTCTTATTGAGCTAAGCGCTATGCGCTTTCCTTATCACGAAAAATTCTTAGAGTTTGACTTCGATATCAACACCAGCTGGCAGATCAAGTCTCATCAGAGCGTCTGCAGTGGTAGGAGTTGGATCGTTAATGTCGATCAAGCGCTTGTGAATGCGGATTTCGAAGTGCTCACGTGATTTTTTGTCGACGTGAGGAGAACGAAGTACGCAATAGATGCGCTTTCTGGTCGGCAGTGGAACTGGTCCGATGATTGCTGCGCCTGTGCGCTTAGCAGTTTCAACGATTTGCTCGGAAGATTTGTCGAGCAGCCTGTGGTCATAAGATTTCAGGCGAATGCGAATTCTCTGAACCTTCGAGGTTCCCGATGCATCATTCTTTTGTTTTGTGGCACGTGCCATTAGCTCAATTACTCCCTAAAGATAAATCTCGGACAAGCCAAAGCGACTGTCAGCCGTATCCGGCCATACTCTCGAATGGTCATAAGGCAAGCCAGGGCTGCCTAATCGACCGGCATTCGCAAGAGAGCAGCGCATTTTATTAACGCCGTCTTATGTTTGAATGCATCACAGAGTGACCGATCCAGCGGACGAACCACACATTTTACTAATACATCCCTGTAAAAGTCTAAAAATTTATTTCACAATAATCGCCATCTTGAGCATATTTAGCCGATATTTGGCGGATCAAGACTTCAGGGTGAAACTTCAGATCGGGCGAAAGTGCCACCTGTGGGCGTTTCACGGATCGAAACAGCGGTAAATTCGCATGACATCTCAACAAAACCTTTATTATTGAGCCTGTACACATTGGTAAACACTCGCAAACACGACCCTTCCAGAAATGGAACAGATTGATTTCAGAAGAATTCCCTACCTATGTAGTACGAATTTCTGCAAATCTGCCAGATGAGCAAATTTGCCAAAATCAGATTAGTTATACGTGTAGCTTACGTGAAGCTGACGTGAAACCCAGAAATCAGCTTAACGAAGAAGCTGATGCTGAGCGGGTTTCGAGAAGACGCTTTTTTCAACTTAATCGCTGTATTCCCCGCAGGGTGCCCTTGACGAGAGCTGCTCTCAAGGACTATGTTAGAGACAGTTACGGACCTTGTTCAAGTTTCACTTACAGCGACTGCGAACAAGAGCCATATCATTCTTGCCAGGGTGGCTATAGCCGCCGGGTGGCATTCTCTTCAAGCGGGTACATATGTATAGGGCGAATGATCAGCTTGAAGGCAACTACCTTCGCAAGCAAATGGGGGGCTCGATTTTTTAATGCAGAGTATTCGATATAGACGGCGTAAAGGCCATTCAATAGCAGAACTCGGTCCAGCGTTATTCATGATTCTAATTATCATGATTTTCCCACTGGCTACTCTTGCCAGTTTGGGCATCCGTTATACCTTCATGTTCTATGCAGCGCGCAATGCAGTTAGAGAAGCATCGCGTTGCACGCAATTTCAAGCAGATCAAAGTGCTTATCAACTATCTGCACGAAATCGCGCCACTCAGATGATGAACACATGGGCAGCTGGATTCAACGGACTGAGTGGGATCACTACGGTCACCTACATTCACGCATGCAATGTAAACACTGGAGTGATTACGACTTACTTCACACCAATACCAGCTGCGGTACCAATTGATACTACAAATAATGTGTACAACATAGTTTGTAGAGTTACTGGCAATGTGGCGCCGCTCTTTCCAGCATCTAGCTGGTTTAACGTGCAAGGTCTGACATCACCATTTCCAGTTCAAATAATCTGCGCCGCCATGGCCGAAAAGCCATCTGGGCTCAAATTCTGAGTAACTGCTCTCACAACTCAAACTACAGGAACAAATCACAAAATGATTATGCGACGATTTAAACACGGCTATTTGAAGCGCTCTCATGCAGGAAGTTCATTCATTGAAGTTGCCGTCTCTTCGGTTGCTCTCGGTGTAATTGTTTTGTTTGGCCTCGACGCATATGTCTGGACTCAAGCGTTCATGATCAACGATCTCGCCTGCCGAGACGCCTGCCGAGCTGCTGCTCAAGCTCGTCCGCCTAGCGGAGCCAATACCATCGCAGCCTACTCGGCAGCTGCTCAGCAAGCTGCCGATCGCGAATTGAAAGTTATGCACATCAATACAGGTGGACCGTACATCCAAAATCCGCAGCTAATTAGCTGCGTTTGGAACGGTGTCGGGCCGACCGATCCATTACCCGCACCACCTGCTACACCGACTGTCACGGTTCAGACATCGATTGACATGAGACTACCTTTCCCAATCGTTTTCATGAGTCAACAAGTCTCGCCCGGTGGTGTCTTAGTATTTAGACGTTCTTATACAATGCCGCTCGTAGTCCTACCTTCTACTTAATCCCTTTCCAGAGTGAATTCCGTTATGTTGAAAAATCTACATCGACGAAAAAAAGGGCAATCAATGGTCGTATTGGTTGTGTTTTTAATCGTATTTTTTGTCCTATTGCTAGGAATGGCAGCGTTCGAATTCGGCAGATACAGCCTGTGTGCCCAGCAATTTCAACATTGCGTTGATATTGCCGCCTTAGGTGGAGCAGCTGGTTTGGCTTCGGCTCAAAACACAAACCAAGCGAGTGCCCAGAGTATTGCGATCTCGACTGCTCAATGGGTTATGGAGCGCAATTATGTTTTAGACACGCCGCTGGCGACCAGGGTGACTTTTACCAGCAGCGCCGCGTCTCCACCGACACCGACAACTAAGAATAGGGCCAATATAAACTTCACCTGGCTTGACCCTGAAACAGGTCTTCCAACTGGAGTTCCAGGAGACCAAAAGGTGTTTAAGATTCAGGGGGCATATGCGTACCCGCCTATTGTCGGTAACTGGATCGGACTTGGTCCAAGCGCACTTCTTCGCTGCACGGCTAATGGCAACGGCGGCGGAACGCAACTTGACGTTATGCTTTGCTTTGATGTATCCGGATCAATTGATGATTCAACCAAGACAACCTTTGTTGATCGCTATACCAATGGTACGTTCAATCAATATCGAGCAGCGCGTCAAGGAACTGTATATGCTAATTGTGGCACCAGCAGTGATACTGGAACAGGATTAAATGCCTGCTATCCTCAAAACCTGGGGGCAGACAACTTTGCTTGCACATATGTAGCCGCCAGACGGGGTCAAACTCAGGGCGCGCCTGCACCAGCTAACGGTGCCACTACTGGTGGACGCTATTCCGACATCGTTGTGAACCTAGATGAAAATGATGTTTATGGTGGTGGCACTTTTGGAGGTCTACCCTTTCCAAACATCGGCACACTTGTAGAAGCAGCTAGAGGCAACTTGGAATCCATAGCTGTTGCTAACGCCGCCCAAGTGAACTATGGAGCACTAGGAGTAACTCCTCAATCCGGTTATTACAGGACCTATTGGGAACAAGCTAACGAACATAGACACCCGCTAATTGATGCTCAGAAGTCAGCCGCAAACTTTTTCTATATCATGAACAATTCCGTTAATGCTCACTTTGGTTTGGTCGCTTTCTCGGGTACAGCAGGGAGCAATGTTAGCGGTCCTGCTATCGCCGGAGGTGCTAATCACATATTTCCATTTCCTGTTGCCAACGGAAACATTCCCCTCAGCGCAAGCGTCACAGGTCAAGTTCCACTTGTTCCATTGAGTACAGTTCCTGGTTCAGCAGGAAGCCAATTCACACAAGTATCTTCAAAGTTACCTCTTGCTCCTACACTACAGACTACTGTCCTCCCCCAAGCACTGACTGCAGAAGGCGGAACAGATATGAACGGCGCACTGACCAGATCGCTACAGCAACTATTACCTGCAGCCAGAATCAGTGGAGGATTGGGCAGACAAAGAACTGGTGCGACTCCGGCGATTATTATGTTCACCGACGGACGCCCCAACGGAAACTCTGGATTAGGCGACGCAAACGGGGTCGGAAGTACAGCAACAGCAGCAACCAACGGTGTAAAGATCTACTGCATTGGTCTTGCTCAGATTCCAGCAATCGTTGGTCCTATGAATGCAGTTCTTGGACCGATGGCAGCTAACACCGGCGGTAAGTTGTACGTAATCCCGCCTGGTACTGGTCAGGCTGCAGCACTCGACAGAGCGTTTGCAGACATTGCCCGGTCACTGGTCAGCTTGACTCGCTAATTAATTGAAAGAGTAATTAGAGAGACAAAACAAACCAAGTTAAGCTAGGACAAAACAAAGAAAGGGGATGGTGAAAACCATCCCCTTCTTTTTTACTTTGTTATCGCTTAAATCAGTCGGTAATTAGATTACGTTGTGATTGAAGCAACTACGCCGGCGCCGACAGTTCTGCCGCCTTCGCGGATTGCGAAGCGCATACCTTGCTCGATAGCTACTGGCTGAATGAGTTCAACGTCCATCGCAACGTTGTCGCCAGGCATAACCATTTCAACTCCTGCAGGCAGGGTGATGGAGCCGGTGACGTCAGTTGTACGGATGTAGAACTGTGGTCTGTAGCCTGGGAAGAATGGAGTGTGACGTCCACCTTCTTCTTTCGAGAGGATATAAACCTCTGCTTTGAACTTGGTGTGCGGTTTGATTGAACCTGGCTTTGCAATAACTTGACCGCGTTCGATCATAGTCTTGTCGATACCACGGAGGAGAACACCAACGTTATCTCCGGCGATACCTTCTTCCAGGGTCTTCTGATACATTTCAATACCGGTGACGGTTGTCTTCTTGGTGTCATGGAGACCAATGATTTCAACTTCATCGCCGACTTTGACTGTGCCGCGCTCTACTCTGCCTGTCGCGACGGTGCCGCGACCGGTGATGGAGAACACGTCTTCTACTGCCAGCAAGAATGGTTTGTCGATTTCTCTTTCTGGAGTTGGAATGTAAGCGTCAACTGCTTTCATCAATTCTGTAATTTGTGCTTCGGCAGCTGCGTCGCCTTCGAGAGCTTTAACTGCAGAACCTCTGATGAAAGGTACATCGTCGCCTGGGTACTGATATTTGCTGAGCAATTCACGAGCTTCCATTTCGACGAGTTCGATCAACTCTTCGTCGTCGACAAGGTCGCACTTGTTGAGGAACACAACGATGTGTGGAACGCCAACTTGACGGGCAAGCAAGATGTGCTCACGGGTTTGTGGCATAGGACCATCGTTTGCTGAGATAACCAAGATTGCTCCGTCCATTTGGGCGGCGCCGGTGATCATGTTTTTGATGTAGTCGGCGTGTCCTGGGCAGTCAACGTGACTGTAGTGACGGTTGTCTGTTTCGTACTCAACGTGAGCGGTATTGATAGTGATACCACGAGCCTTTTCTTCAGGCGCAGCATCGATTTCGTCGTATTTCTTGAATTTGGCTTTGCCGAGTTTCGACAATGCCAATGTGATTGCGGCCGTAAGGCTTGTTTTGCCATGGTCGACGTGGCCAATGGTGCCGATGTTCACATTCGGCTTGTTTCTCTCAAACTTCTGGCGGGCCATCCTTCAACTCTCCTTACTGTTGTGATTGATTACTTTCAAGTCGCCTGAACGCTTTTGGCGTTTACCTGTATCTTCGACGCTTTGCCGTGCTCAAAAAAAATGGAGCCTATGACGAGAATCGAACTCGTGACCTCCCCCTTACCAAGGGGGTGCACTACCGCTGTGCTACATAGGCAGAGCGATTTGAGCGTCTGGACCAGGGGATCTAACGACCCATCTAACAGTGCAACTTCCCTAACTATCAAATTGAATGAAACAGGTGGCTAAGCCCATTTATTCATTCGATTCCACCACCACTAGTTGCACACACTTGCTAATTTTCGATCCCAATTTCGGGAAAGAAAGTTTGGGCAGAGCTGGATTCGAACCAGCGTAAGCTTTCGCTAACGAGTTTACAGCCCGTCTCCTTTAGCCACTCGGACATCTGCCCTAAAAAGCCGGTGATGGGATTCGAACCCGCAACCTACGGTTTACAAAACCGTTGCTCTACCATTGAGCTACACCGGCAACGGGATAGCAAGCGATTTCAAATCTTACAGGCTTAGCTTTAATCGTGTCAAATAACTCATAGATATCTGTCAAAGAGCGAAACAAACAGAAAGATATTTTTTACTCATCTAACAGAGGTCAAGAAGACCCGCATGAGAACTAGGTTTTCAAGGACAGCTTCTGCCTGACTACTTCAAATAAGACGATGCCGCACGCCACTGACGCATTCAGCGATTCGGTTCTGCCCAACATAGGAATCTTGACATTGAAATCACAGTGTTCTGAGACCAGCCTTGAGAGACCCTTGCCTTCGGCACCCACAGCAATCGCCAACGGACGCATCAAATCACTAGAAAACAAATCTTGCCCGTCTCTCACGTCGAGACCTGCAACCCAGAATCCCTGCTTCTTCAATTCTTCGATGGCGTTTACAAGATTGTGCACTTTCACTATAGGGATAAAGGCGAGAGCGCCGGCACTGACTTTTCCAACGGTCCCGGACACTTGAGCGGAGCGCCTCTGAGGCACTAAAACGGCTTTGGCTCCAGATGCTTCAGCAACTCGCACGATCGCGCCCAGATTGTGGGGGTCTTCAATTCCGTCCAGAAGAACGACGACTGGATTGCCTTCCAGGTCTCGTTTCCCGCCTTTTAGTTTTTCCAAAAATTCGCGCAAGTCGAGCTGTTTCACCGCACTCAATTGCCCGGCCACACCCTGATGCCTGGCATCGCGCCCCAACATCATGTCCAGTTTGCGCTTGTCGCAAACTGCCACCGGCAAGCGCAGACGGCGCGACGCCTGATCAATTTTCTGCAAGCGCGAATCTCTTTCCAGACCTTCGGCAATAAAGACTTTGACTACCTCGGGCAAATCCGAAGATGCATCTGACTGATCATCTTCCTCTGCGTCTGAAAGCATTCTTTCTAGATAAGTAAGTAGGGCGTTGCGACCAAAAACAAATTCGGTATCTTGACGTTCGTGCATCCAAAAGGTCTCGGCAGGTACCGGGGCAGTATAGCCGAAGGGAGATACAGGCAGGAAGCGCATGGGCAAAGCACCATAGACTGAAGCGCCTGACTCTGATTAGCTGTCAGCAGGCTAGCCCTCTCTCGGATTCTACGATGCTATTTGATGTTTTCTTCTTCGGTTTTCCAATAGTCTTCGGCTTGTGCCTGGGCGCACACGCCATCCGGGAAGAAGATGCACGCTTCTGGAGACCGGCATTCAGCTTCTTCGCCTACTGCGCCTTCTATCTGGCTGGCGGTCGCGATGTACTCCTTTATCTATTGTGCGGCTTCATCATCGGTGGCTCGTGGCTATCGGTCGGCGGCGGCATCGAATAAGCAAAATCCAGCGCCTCTTGGAGAACGCTGGACTGGAGATTTGCACGGATTGCTCTGCCATGTCTGGTGGCTGAATACTTACTGGTTGCGTCCGCGCTTGACGACAGGCGCAGGGATAATGGCATGACGATTTTGTTGGGCTTCAGCGAGCGTGCGCATGGGGATATCGTGTTTTTTAAGCCAGCGCGAAATGGTGTTTGGGTCACACCACTTATTCTCTTGCTCACGATAGATGCGAGCGATTTCGACGGTGCTAAGCTTCTCTTTAACGTACTTCTGTATGAGCCAGTCTCTATCTTGATAAAGCTGCTTGGATCTCAGTGTTTTGCCCACGTGCCCTCTACCTCTTTACTAAAACTAGCTAGCCAGGGTTGTCAGCCTGGTCACCGAACTTTGA
>JACMKL010000406.1 GCA_014380105.1 Candidatus Melainabacteria bacterium | reverse complement strand
TTGGCGCACGCGACGCTCTCAACCGAATTCAGTGGCTCCTACAGAAAAGTCTGGGCAATGATGAAAACGATCATCAAAAGCCTCAACCTTATGGTGATTTAGCCGAACTAAATCAAGTGCGCGTTATCCTGGACGCAGTGGGAGACACTTTTTTGCGAGAAATTGCAGAAGATACACTTGGTCTTGTCGATACAGCAGCAGCAATTTTCGAGGCGAATGGTGATTACGCTCTAGGGACAATTTCTTCGAGCTGGTGCCGCTACATGGATTTAAAGTCGCGTCAGCTGACCGATGGAGATAACCAGGCAGCGATGAATTCCGGTCGCTGGTATTGTCACGAATCAGCTCTTTCAGCAGCCAAAAAGGCGATCGCCACCGGGCACTCCACCGATTTGCCTTGTCGCTGTGGCATTCGCGTCTTTGCAGCTCCAATAAGAGCAGGCAACGAAATTGTGGGCGCATTCACAATCGGCTATGGTGACCCACCCCGCGATCCTTCCGTAATAGAGCAGCTTTCTGAAATTTATGGCGCCGACAAAGATGAATTGACTTCGCAAGCTCAAAAATATCACTGTCGTCCGCCGTTTATTATCGAGCAATCAAAAAAGCGAATTCTCTCAGGTGCTTTGTTAATAGGTGAAATTGTCGCTCGTCGCAAAAGCAAAATGGAAATTCAAAAACTGAATAGCCTTCTCAAAGACCGCATCACAGAGCTGGAGCCCGCGGAGAGAGAAAAACTCAAACTGGCAGACATCGTAAATCAATCAGATGATGCAATTATGAGCTGTGGTGACGATACGAATGTTTTAAGTTGGAACAAAGCTGCCGAGCGTATCTACGGGTATTTAGCAGAAGAAATAATCGGCAAATCGATTTACATTTTGACGCCTGAAATTCAACAGGAAGAAATTGACTATTTGACGCAGCGGCTCCAGAGTGGCAAACCATTAATACAGTACGAAACGTATCACACAAAAAAAGATGGTCAAGTAATTCCTGTTTCGGTTACAGTTTCAGCTATTCGCAATGATTCTGATGCGCCCCCGGAATGGTCTTTAATTTCAAGAGATATCACAGAAAGAACCCTTGCTGAGGAGTCTTTGAAAAAGACTTCCAGAGAGCTGGAAAGGTCCAACAGCGAGCTTCGCCAATTCGCTTTTGCTGCGGCGCACGACTTGCAAGAGCCACTACGGGCGATGTCAAATTATAGCGATTTACTCTCCAGTAAATATGCTTCCCTTTTAGATGACCGCGGAAAAAAATATATTTCACGCATTGCCGAATCATCCGAAAGGATGCAAGCGCTGATTCAAGACCTCTTGCATTACAGTCGCGTGGACACCCACGGCAAGCCATTTAGCAAGGTCGACCTAGATGAAATTTTGAGTTCCGCCTTGAAAAATTTGCGCCTCGCGCTTGAAGAAAGCAGCGTCATCGTCAGGTCCGAAAAACTTCCTGTTATGAAAGCGGACCGTTCGCAAATGCTCTTGCTATTTCAAAATTTAGTTGGTAATGCAATTAAATATCGCAGCTCTCGTTCTCCATCTGTACAGATCTCGGCAAAGTGCGCAGAGGGTACGCTCACGCTCTGCTTTGAAGATAATGGCATAGGCATAGAGGACGAACACTTCGAGCGAATTTTTGTGATTTTCCAGAGACTGCATACTCGCGATGAATATCCTGGCACAGGCATGGGACTGGCACTTTGCAAACGAATTGTAGAAAGACACGAAGGCAGAATTTGGGTCGAGTCGGAAGTCGGCAAGGGTTCTAAGTTTTTCATCAGACTTCCACTGACTAGTGGAGCGTATGCTTCCGGGTATCGGGAATGAAAATTGTGCACGTTGAAGATAATGCCGCAGACGCAGATTTGCTTAAGGAGGCATTCGAATCGATCGGAATTACAGTTTATATTCGTCTCTTTCAAGATGCCAAAGAGGCATTGCGATCACTCGAACTGGAACAACCTGAAAACAGCTCTTCAACGCCCGACATAATTGTTCTCGACTTGAATCTTCCTAAGATGGACGGACGGGAATTGCTTAAGCGTTTAAAACAAAATGCGCAACTAAAGCGTATTCCAGTGATTATTTTGAGCACTTCTAATCTCGATCAAGACATTGCTTATTGCTACGAAAATTACGCAAATAGCTACATCGTAAAACCGCAACGCTTCGTTGACTACAAGCGCGTTGCAGCAAGCGTCAATGAGTATTGGTCGAGTGTGGTTGCACTACCGCAAAGTACTTTCCGCGGATACTAAGGCTTCTTCTTTTCCTTAGCTACAACTTTTACAGTTATAGGTTCAAGGTCGGAATTTTCCGCTTCCAATTTGTAAGTGCCAGCTGTTGAAGTTATGCTCAAACCGACTTTGTCACCGGCTTTTACATATACTTCGCCAGGGAAAAGGCCTTCGCCTTCAAATTCGAGAGTTGAAGATTCTTTGTTTTGAATGACGATTTTGCTCCCCGCTGGAATTGAAATTGTTTGACCAGCATGTTCTTTTGAAAATTCGATTTCGATGGCACCATTTGCAGCGATTCCAGCGCGACTGAGATTGGACGCAGCTTCTACTGCGATTTCTGTGTATATACCGAACAATAAACCAATCGTCAGTGCAAGCATGGCACCAGATGGTGTCAATGCCGCAAAACGTAGACGCAATAATTCTCGCACTACATAAATAAGTGAACCGACGGCAAGAGTAAGAAACAATAATTCAATATATTCATTGACGTAAAATCCACCGATAACTGCTCCCAGTGCGGTGGGTCCGCCGCCGATCAGCCCGAGCACTAAAATTCGCCACAATGGGACTTGCTTTCCCGCCAGTGGTGCGGCAATTCCAAAACCTTCTGTGGCATTGTGCAATGCAAAACCAACAACGAGGACTACTCCCATGCTGATTGCGCCGCCTGCAAAAGATTGTCCGATCGCTAGCCCCTCTGCAAAATTATGCAATCCAATTCCGATTGCAATCATGGTCGCCAGACCAACCGGGTCAGCACCGTCAGATTTGGCAACTCCTCGCACTTCTTCGAGCTTGGCAAGACCGACCAGACCGTACAACAAGCCCAGAAAAACAATTGCGGACTTAATCCCCAGTTTGTGCCAGTTGTTGTCCATAGCGGCGCTCTCAAGCGACTCAACCATGTGATATCCGACATCCACGATCAGGAGAATCAAGACGCCGCATGCAGCCATGGTCAATGAGCCGCGCGTTTTCTCACCGATTGAGCGCAAGAAGGCAACCGGCAGTCCCAGAAAAATGGTGCCACCAGCTATGACACCCATCAAAAGATTGGCAGGCGCCCCAGATGCAATGTCCATTGATATTTACCAGCGAGAGATTAGTCGATGTATTCGCGCAACCGACGACTTCTGTTCGGGTGACGCAATTTGCGCAATGCTTTGGCTTCGATTTGCCGAATACGTTCTCTGGTCACACCAAAAAGTTGTCCAACTTCTTCCAAAGTACGTTGGCGACCATCATCAAGACCGAAGCGCAGACGCAGCACGTCTCTTTCACGAGGCGACAGACCAGCCATTACTTCAATGATGTCTTCACGGAGCAATTCTTGAGTAACTGAAGAGGCAGGAGTTTCTGCATCGCGGTCTTCAATGAAATCGCCGAGCTTACTATCTTCTTCTTTACCGATTGGTGTTTCAAGCGAAACGGGCTCCTGAGCCACTTTCACAATGTCACGCAACTTGCTAACTGTAATTTCCATTTTCTCAGCAATTTCTTCTTCAGTCGGTTTGCGACCAAAGTCTTGCGCGAGCTGACGAGTTACTTTCTTCGATTTATGGATCGGTTCAACCAGATGCACTGGAATTCGTATTGTCCGTGCTTGTTCGGCAATTGCTCTGGTGATCGCTTGACGAATCCACCAGGTGGCGTAAGTGGAGAATTTATATCCACGCTCGTAGTCAAACTTTTCAGCGGCACGAATAAGACCGAGATTGCCTTCTTGAATAAGGTCGAGGAAAAGCATTCCCCGTCCGACATATTTCTTGGCTATCGAAACGACCAATCGCAAGTTGGCTTGGACAAGTTTGCGTTTTGCAATTGCGCCGTCAGCGCCGCCCGCCTCAATTTTTCTCGCTAATTCAATTTCCTGGTCGGCTGTAAGCAACGGAATGCGACCGATTTCACGCAAATACATGCGCACCGGGTCGTCGCCAGCAAGACCTTTTGAAGCTTCTTCTTCAAAATGCTCCGGATCTTCTTCAACCTTTTCTTCTTCAATAGTGGTTGAACCCAACGGCAGATCGTCGCTGTCGTCGTCGTTGCCGCCAATCAGCTCGTCAAGACCATTGCGTTCACGCTCTTTGCCCGCTTCTTCAAGCTTGCCCAGCTTCTTAATGAAGGTCTCTTCCTTGTCCTTGCCCTTAGTCAAATCAAGTCTCCATCTTTTGCTTGTTAGCGGAACCCGGTCTAATCGCCGATAATCTCATCAATTTTTTGCTTCAGGTCGTAAATTTCGTCAAGAGTTTCAGCCGCTAATAGATCGCTCTCTTGCAAACGACGCAACGCTAATATTCTACCCGTTAATTCGATCTGTTCACTTTCGGAGGCAGACGAAACCATTTGAGCGCGCATTTGCCTGATGGATAGCTCCATTTTCTCCTTCATCAAACGACCGAAAGAGTCCTTGATAACCACCTCAGCCGGGCGCCCCTGCTTACGAAACTCTTCAACTTTGAGAATTATTTCAATTAAGGCAGC
>JACMKL010000405.1 GCA_014380105.1 Candidatus Melainabacteria bacterium | reverse complement strand
GTAGCGCGAGAAAACCCTGGACCTCACGGCTTTCACTTCTTCTTCATTTGCTGGGGAGAAAGTGTACTGGTTGGAGATATCTACGTAAGTCTGCTTGCCATCTGCCATAATCTGATTTAGCTGAAAGATAGAAAGAGCCTGATATGAAAAACGACACCAGACCGGAGTTTGTCTTTGAAGATAAGACTGTCTTCAAACGGCATTGGTTTAAGCATTTCTCGCGCTATTTTTTCTCACTTCTGATTGTCGCACTCAATATATTTACTGTTTTAAGCGCTGTCGAAAGAGTTCGAAAAGGCGTTGCGATGCCTATCGAGATGCAAATTTGGAATTACTTGTTTTTGATTTTCATAGACCTGTTCATGCTCTTGCCAATGGTCTTGGAAGCAAATACGGTCGAGACCACGCCTGAATACATGTATCTCAAAATGCTTTACTTCAATAAAAAGCTCGCCTGGAAGGATATCGAATCTTTCAAACAGTGGCCGTTTTTGATTTATACAGCCGTAAAATCCCGTGGATGTTTTTATTTGATTAACAGGCGGGAAATAAAAGGCTTTCCAAAACTGGCTGAAATCATTACCGAGCGCGTTCCTTCTATAGAAAGTAAGTAGTTAGAAGTACTTATATACTGTTGTCTGGCGTCAAAGACGGCGCGGTTTCACTGGATCGGTTTGCAAATGCCTGAAAAAAAGATACGCGTACTGATTGGAAAGCCCGGACTGGATGGTCATGACCGCGGCGCAAAAGTGGTTGCCCGGGCTCTCAGAGACGCCGGTATGGAAGTTGTATACACAGGTCTGCACCGTTCTCCTGAAGAGATTGTTGAAACAGCAATCCAGGAAGACGTCGATGCAATTGGCTTGAGTGTCCTTTCGGGTGCACACATGACCCTCTTGCCTAAAGTCGTCAATCTATTAAAGAGTCAGGGCATCGACGACATTCTTGTCTTCGGCGGAGGGGTTATCCCTGAAGAAGATCGTCAATTACTTCTTTCGCAAGGAATTGCCGAAGTATTCGTGCCAGGCAACGCCACTCAGAGAACTATTGCGTTCTTGAAAAAACATTTTTCTGAGCGCAATGCGGCTTCCCCGCTTTCTTAAAAAAAACCAATTTTATCTGAGCTATAAAACTGTTTGATTCGGGTATACCTACCTAGTGAGCAGTGAGAGTGCAACCTTCATTAAAAGTTTAGTTTCAACATTAAATTGCTGGAATTATCTCTTGAAAGCCTGTTATACTTTCACAACGTTAAGTACTCCTCCTTTTGTCGGAGAGTCCAATTAGATGGCAAATCGTAGACGAAACGAGCCTATCAACTTCAAGCTTGAAGCCACGACCACTACTGAAGGTGTTCTTCCTTTGGTTTTGCGTTGCTTGGCAATGGAAACATCCGCGGAGCAAGCCATCCGGTTTGCATTCAAAGATGCGAAAGGCGAAGAGTTTAAAGGCGCCCAAGCTATCTCGTATCGCAAAATGTCTAAGGAAGACGAAGCATACTGCGACGCGTACGCTTAGGTTAGCTAGCCTTACCTAATTGTCAAAGGGTTCGAAAGAGCCCTCTTTGTGCTTTTTGCTTTTCGGCGTGTAACTTTTAAAAGTACTGCTACAATTAGGCCGTCAGCGCTTACTAGATAGATGAATGTCTCAAAAGACGGTCAATTACAGAAAGGGCGATGTGGTCCTCGTGTCTTTTCCGTACACAACGGATGAAGGCACGACTCAAACCAAGCGTCGTCCGGCAGTAATTATTTCCAACGACTCAAATAATATTCGCCTGGATGATGTCCTGCTTGTCCCACTAACAAGCAATACCTCGAGGGCGACGCGCGAGCCCACGCAGGTGGTGGTGATGATGAACACGCCTGAAGGGAAAGAAGGCGGTTTGCGTCTGGACAGCGTAATCGACTGCACAGTAATCGCAACCATTCCAAAGACTTTGCTGGTCAACAAAATTGGAGCGTTCCCGCAAGAGACTATGGAGCGCGTCGATCTCTGTTTAATGATCGCAATGGCAATTGGTCGCCCACTGTCACCGGAAGACGGCGGCTTACCTGCGGCTCCCGAGCCATAATTTGCTGATTCAAAAGTGCTAGCTAATATGCGACGACTGTTGCCGTTGCATACTCTCGCTCATGACTAACTGACACTTCAAATTTGGTCAGCTCTAATTTCTTTGCCACTTCAAGAGCTCGGCCATGAAGAACAAGTATAGGCTTGCCTGAGCGCTCTCGAACAATTTCTACTTCCTTCCAGCCCACTCCAGTCCAACCGGTCCCTAAAGCTTTTACAGCGGCTTCTTTGGCGGCAAAGCGACCTGCTAATCGTTGAAACATATGCGGACGAGCGCTTGTGACATGCTTTTCTTCTGCTTCGGTCAAAATGCGCTTGAGCAGTTTGTCACCAAAGCGCTCATATGAGTCTCTGATGCGATTTACTGAGCAAATGTCAGTACCGAGTTTTAAATTTAATTCTGCCATGGTGCCTCTCTAAGAGCGGCTACCCTTGTCGTTTCCACGGGTGCCGTATAAGTAGACTATCTCTGGTTTTGATAGTGATTCATGCAATTGCGTAACCGTTTTTTTCAATGTTGGATGTTGGAAGTCCGGTGCAATTTCCAGAAGCGGTACAAGTGCGTAAGCTCGGAATGGAACATTCGGGTGGGGCACTCTTAGCTCTTCTTCCTCCACTATATGATTTCCGTAGAAAAGAATGTCGAGGTCAATAATACGTCTGCGCTTTTCACCAGGGACAGCATCTTTGAGCGTCTCAGCCGCTCCGTGCATGACCGCCAGTCTTTGTTCTATATTCAAAACCACATCCAAAAGCGCCTTGCAGCTTAAGCTCGTTTCGACTGCCGCAACTGCGTTTACAAACCATTTCTCATATTCGACGCCGATAGGTTCTGTTTCGTAAATGCTCGAACATTCCACAACCTTGATGCCAGGGACGTCTTTGAGCATCTGCATAGATTGCTGTATAAAGCCGAGCCTGTCACCATCGTTTGAGCCCAGACCTATAAAGGCGCATGTACGCTTGGGATTACCGCGAAGAATTTTTTGCTCGGTCACCTGAAGCTGCTTTTGTCGCGCC
>JACMKL010000404.1 GCA_014380105.1 Candidatus Melainabacteria bacterium | reverse complement strand
TAAATGTACAAGCTGGTCGTTCGTAATTGGATCTGGTTTAGCGCAGCCGTCGTGCTAGCCCTGCTTTTAACTTTTGGCGGCACGCAGTCTCCCTGGAAAGCAATGACATTCAGTGTCAATATACCGACGCTGCTTTTGGCAGAGCTGGGAATTGCGCTTCTTGTTTGCCGAATATGTTTTGAGAATGCTCGTCTGAACCAGCTAATGAAAATTTCTGGCCTGGCATTCTTGATGATATTTGTCCTTTCCACCATCTGCGTCCTCATAGGTGGTCATTTTGCCTATCTGGCGCCGATCAAGCTCACGCTACCGTGGGTGCCGATGTTGGTCGGTACTGTTCTGGGCTTTGGGGCGGCAGTCGCGCTCTTCAGGCTCGAACCCTTATCCGTATACTCAGCCGGGGTTGAACCTGGTGAGGAAGAGGAAGACCAGACCAAGGAGGAGCAATCTACATCTAAAGGTGCCATTAAGCTCGGGAAAACCAAGCCTATGGCGGCAACCTCGTCGACAAAATTGCGGGGCATCTTAGACAAACTGGACGCTGAGCCGGAAGAAAAGCCAGAGCCGCCACCTGAGCCGCCAAAACCAGTTGTTGATCCTCTTGAAGATTTCGATAAAAAAGCAGCCGCGTCGGCGACAGCCACGCGTTTGCAGGCACAAAAACGTAAGAGCACCAGCACTTTTACGAAGCTGCAAGCTCTCAGCGCAAGTGGGACAGGCTCTCACCGTCCTGACGAAGAAAATGATAATCGCGAAAGCTTAAAAGACATTCTCGACAGACTTGATGATGAGCCACTTTCAATCATGGAAGAGCCGCTCACACAGATGGAAAGCGGTCCGATTATGGCGCAGGAAGTGCCTATTCAGCCGTCTCAGCCACCACAAACCACGCCTGCTTTCGCGTCCTCGGCACCGCCAACGCCAGTGGTAGAGACTTCTGCTCCTGTTTCTGAAGGCGAAAAACCGACTGCCGCCCACATGGACCTTGGTTCCAGATTGATGGGTGCGATCACCAAAAACAAAATGCCTAGTATGGAGAAGCCAGAATTGGCTTCTGAACCGAAGCCTGAAGTCAAACCGGAACGATTTGAACTTAAGCCTGAGACGACTCCTGAATTTAAACCGGAGCCTAAGCCTGAGCCAAAACCGGAGCCTAAGCCTGAGCCAAAACCAGAACCCGTTCCCGAAATTAAGCCTGAACCAAAACCAGAGCCAAAACCTGAACCTAAAATGGAGGCACCTCCCCTTCCACCTCCACCTACTCCATCAGTTTCTCTCTTTAAAGAAGTTGATTCCTCTGAGCCAGCTCCTTATTTACCGGCAGAAAAACCAGCAGCCGCTCGTTATTCGTCTGATGACGACGACGAAGAGAAATCGCTTTTCGACAATAATCTAGACCAAGATGTCGACGACGTATTTTCAAAATTGGCACCACCTGAAGCTCTGAAGACGGTTGGTGATAACAAGGTTGAGTCTGCTCCTGTATCCAGAAGAGATGATGAAGAAGAAGAATCAGCAAAACTTTTTCAGAAAGAAGTAGATTCCGATATTGAAGAAATCTTCTCCAATCTGGCTCCTGCTGAAGCGCACCGCGAAGTTTCTTCACTCAAGAAAGAGCCTCCTCCTACTGCAACAGTAGAAGAGAAGAAAGCGCCAACACGCAAATATGACGATGACGAGGACGACGACAAACCACTGTTTCAAGGTGGAGTCGATAATGACATTGAAGAAATTTTCTCCAATCTCGCGCCTGTCGAAGCCCTAAAAGAAGTTCCGAAAGTAAAACCGAAAAAAGACGGTGTCACCGACACTGGCGAGCTGGATGTTGTTCATTCAAAACCTGCTGCTCCTGCCGATTCTCTGCAGAAGCCAGTCAAAGAAACCGCAATGCTTTCGCGTCCTGACGCTGCCGCATTACAGGCCGCTGAAGCTGCGCAAACAGCACCAAATGCGGCACCAGATAATGAAGATGCCAATCAAGTGGCAGCCTCGTCTCAGCCTGGAAAAAATCCCAAGGCCGGCGAGCTGAAAGAATTTGGTCGCCTATCATCGAAGTCTGCAGCCGAACCTAAATCAGGCGAAGATGCGGTCGGAACGATGAAAACAGTCGGCAAATTACTTTTAGATGTCTCTGTCGTCGAAAGCATTATCAAGGCTGAAGAAGAGCAGCGCACAATTGGCGCCAATCTTTCAACCGCCAGAGTAATCAGTGCGGCTCGGGGGCAAGGCATTCAAGCTTTACTCGACCATATCGATACCTTTCCAAATGTCTTTGGCAGCTTGATTGTCGGTCATGATGGACTGGTTATTGCAGCCTCAGCCCGCCCTGATATGGACAAAGACACCCTCGGTGTACTTTCTACGGCACTCTTGAGTACCAGCAACTTAGGCACCAACAAACTTGAGATAGGTAAGCTTCGCCAAATGGTCCTCCTGACCGATTTGCGCGGAGAACTAAAGGTAACTGTCCTCACAGACGTCGATGTAGGCATCCTGGCAGTATTTGCCGACGAGTTCCAAATCGGTGGCTTAGACAGGCTGATAGATGGCATACAAGAGACTATCAACGGTTAATCAGCCCCCGCTTGTCCCTCAAATTCGCCCCGATAGCGCCCGCTGTCAGAGTTTGAAAGCGCCCAAGTGGACTATCCGTTTGCCCCTTGACACGATTTAACCCCACAACGAGCGGCTTTGGTTGCGAAGGATGTAGCGTCAAATTAAAGTTTTGGACAGCAAGCATGAAGCAATGCAACAATGAACCTAGCAAGTTTAGGAGCTTAGATATCATGACCACGCCAAGACACGTAATCAATTTGCCCAGAATCGGAGAGAAGGCGCCCGACTTTACAGTCGATGCTTACCCTGAAGGCAAAGTGAGCCTTGCAGATTACAAAGGCAAAAAGAATGTCATCCTCGCCTTCTATCCAAAAGACAACACACCTGGTTGTACCAAAGAAATGTGCTCTTTTACTGAAGACTTGTCATTGTTTGAAAGTGCCAACACTGTAGTGTTTGGCGTTTCAACAGACACTGTGAAAAGCCATGAAGAATTCGCTGGCAAGTTCAATTTGAAGCATCAGCTTCTCGCAGACGAGAAATTCGAACTGGGTCGCAAGTACGGCACAGTCGGTCCAGACAGAACAACCGCCAATCGCGTCTTGTTCGTTATCGACAAAAATGGCTTCGTCAAACATGTTCACGAAGGCATGCCGGAAAACGAAAAGATCCTCGAAATCATTCGCGGACTCTAAAATCTAGAGAACGTTGTATTTGGGAGGTCGGTCTAGCTCTTGCTCGGACCGGCCTCTTTTAGTTTTTCAATTACCAGACCTGGCGTGATTACTTCAGGCAATACAATTGGATCTGAGCCCTTGCCAGCCGGAAAAATTACATAGAGTGGCACTCCTGACCTTTTGAATTTCGCAAGGAGTTGACCAATGACCGGATCGCGATTTGTCCAGTCGGCTTTCATGGTCACCACATTCAGTGACTTCAGCTGCTGCACAACATCAGCGTTCGCAAGCACGGTTCGTTCATTAACTTTACAGGTCAAGCACCAAGCCGCCGTGAAATCTAGAAATACGGTCTTGTTCTGTGCGACTTGTTTATCTAATTCCTGAATAGAAAATGGCACCCAGCTGATTTCACCGACGCCGGCTGGAGCTTCGGTTTGTGTGACGCCGCTAGCAACAGCCGTGCCCATCAACTCAGGCTTACTCAAGATAAATAGCGAAAAGAAAGACACTACAACTAATGCTGCAATTGACCAAACAATCGCCCGACGCTTTGGCGTGCTATTAAGGTCCGAAAAACGCGACACAATCCAGACGGCAAATGCCACACCGGTGAGGAAGTATCCGACGTATTCAGCACCACTAGAACCCGCCTGGGCCGCGATTACGCTGAGTAGCCAGGCGACCGTTGCAATTAATAAAAAGCCCATCGACTCTTTGAATTTCTCCATCCAAACGCCAGGTTTTGGAATAAAGCGAAGCCATTTTGGATTGATAGTGAGTAGTAAATAAGGCAACGACATTCCAAAGCCAACTGCAAAAAGTATTTCGAGAATTATGTAACCGGGTTGAGCAAAAGCGAAGCCTACGGCTGTTCCTAGTGCAGGAGCTGTGCATGGCGTAGAGAGCACAGTGGCAAGTACACCCTTAAAAAACGTTCCCAAAAGACCTTCTTTATTCGCCAATTTATCAATTTGCGCTTGACCGGGATTGACGTTGACATAAAAAAGTCCAAACAGACTCAAGGCTAAAACAGTCATTACAGTCGCCATGGCTATTACAAAGGGCGGATACTGGAATTGGAAGCCCCAGCCGACTTTCTGACCAGCTGATTGGACTGCAATTACAACTCCACCGAGAGCCATGAATGATGACAAAATTCCAGCTGCAAATGCCAGACCTTGCAATCTCACTTTGACAGGATCATCATTAGCTTGCTCAATCAAACTAATGATTTTGATTGCAATAACAGGCAACACGCAAGGCATAAAATTGAGGATGAAACCGCCTACAACGGCTAAGAGTAGATAGGTTGAAAGCGGAGTTTTGTCTTCTGCTTCAGAATTTTTGAATGTACGATCTAAGATACTGCCCGTCTGTCCTGCACCACTGGCAGTGGCAGCACTACTTGCTGTCGATGTCGAATTTGGTGGCGAAGATCCTGGATCAAGAGGAAGGTTACTGACACTACCAGTAAATCCAGTACCTTTGAAAGCGTCAGCCTCACCGGCTTCTGGTTGCCCATCAGTAATCGAAGGCAGCGACAATTTCAAATCAGCAGAACCCGGAATGCAAATATCTTTGCAAACCAAATATTTCACTTGGGCAGCAAATTTTTGTTCACCTGCGCTTAATTTTGCAGGTGCTGTTACTGTTGTGGAAATTACGGCTTGGTCCGAATATCCATAAGTGACAATGCCGCCATCGTCGTATTTGTGGGGCTTTTGCCACTCTAACTCGCCGTGAATATAACCGGCAGGTAGTGTCCATTTGATTGATGTAGGCATGCCTGCATCGCCAGCTTCTTTGTAGTACGTATGCCAGTGGTCTTGCATTTTCAGTTCGACACCAAGTCGAAACTTTTCACCAGCTTTGACCTGTTTTACATCAGACAGCATTCGCAACTTGACGTGGTTACTGGCCTCCCCGGACTCAGCTCGAGCCGCTGCGGTGAGCGCGTTATAGACAGGAGTCGGGGAGAAGAAAAATAGACTAAAAAAAACTGCCAGCGTTGCCGAAACGAACAATCTCGCCTTTTGTTTTCGATTCATAAAATATTTTTGTGCCTTAGTTCAAATAAACGGATCAAGCGTGTTGCTTTGAGCTATTTTGGCATATACATAGGCACTCTTGCGCAGAGTTCGCTCTTGAGTCGGGAAAGCCACCCTCACCAAGCCAAAGCGGGCTTTCAAACCTTCTGCCCATTCGAAGTTATCAAGCAAAGACCAGTAAAGATAGCCCTTTACATTGGCGCCTTTCTGTATAGCCTTATGCATCGCCATCAGATGCGATATCAAATATTTGATGCGGAATTCATCAGTAAGAGACCAGTCACCTTCAACCAAATGAGCGGGAAACAGAGTGGCATAACCGTTTTCGGTAATCATAATCGGGCAGTCTTTTCCATCGCTGCGCTTCAAATACGGCTTCAATTCTTTAGTCAAAATTTCGAATAAACCGTCCGGATAGCTTTCCCATCCCATGCAGCTGATTTCAGCTTCGAGATTGCGCCAGCTTCTGCCGAAGAAGTCGAAGGGGGCTTCAAAACTATGCTGTGACATATCGCGCGTGTAGTAATTGACTCCGCTGTAATCCATCGTGTCTTTGAGACCTTCAATGGGTTCACAAAGTGCCTTAATAGATGGCTCAAAATTGAGAGGAAAAGGAAATTGCATGGCGCCGTGCTTGATGGCAGCAGGGAAAAGGTGATTGAAGACACGATTGCGCATATGAGTGACTAAACAATCGAGCGGATTCCATTTATTGCGAGGCACAAATGGGCGCCAGTGATTGGTAAAGCTGACTTTCGCATCTGGAATAACCTTGTGAATGGCATGATAAGCCAGCGCATGACCTTTGAGCATATTGCGCACAGCTTTAAAGGCATTGAGATAATGCTGTTTTTGACCAGGCGGCCATGATCCGTCCACATAGCCTTGATAAACATAAGGCAGTGGCTCGTTGATAGTAATCCAGTAGTCGATGTACTCGCCAAGCTCTCGGGCGATAAGCTCAGCAAAGCGTCCGAATTCAATTGCAGTTTTTTCGCTGAGCCAACCTTCGTCGTCAGCCAGAGCTTCAGGCAAACAGAAGTGGAAAAGGGTCACAAAGGTTGTTATATTGCGCTTCTTCAAGGATGAGAGCAAATTTCTGTAGTACTCGACCTCTTTCATGTCGAGGGACCGCTTGCCGTCCTCCCCGCTGGTTGGGCATAAAACCGCCCAATTCAGACTGATGCGCAGTGCACCAAGGTTTAATCCACCAAGTAACTCAATATCGGACTGGTATCTGGAGAAGAATTCGCACGCCGAATCTGCCGTCGTACTGTCTGAGATGTTTCCGGCAATCGCCGTCCACTTAGACCAATCAGACAGTCTGGTGCTCATTTCGGTCGGGTGACCCTCAACTTGAAAATGCGAGGTGGCGGCTCCCCAAAGGAAACCCTCAGGAAATTTCAATGTTGCGTTTTGCGGCGTTAATTCATCTTCCATCTACAGAGACACCACTTGTAATCCGCGAAAACCGCGAGCACTGGCTTGAACTGCTATTTGTCCATACCTTCTACAGTATCAGATTAGCTAATTTCTTAACAAGAATTCGCCGAACTGACCGCTTCGCTGATGTCGAATTCAGGCATTAATAGCCGATCCAGGTAATAATCAGTGCGTGCAAAAGGCAGAAATAGCAGCAGATAACGCCAGGCCGGTGGGGGAAGCGACCCTATCCGGTCGACTCAACGTCAACTGGGTTTTCATTGCCATCGTTGTCATTTTTCTAATCAATTTGGCGGCATTTCATCGGAGCTTGGGCGGATATTTCCTGGCTGACGATTTTGCGCACGTTGAGTATTTAAAAACCGTCTTCAGCGGTCACCCCGAGCTTTTGCTCAGAAATTTCCACACAAACTGGATGCAGACCTGGGGCACGCAATTCTATCGGCCGTTTATTTCGATTACGCTCGCTTTTGATTGGTTGCTCTGGAAAAGCAACGCCAACGGCTTTCACATTGCTAACTTTAGCTTTCAGGCGCTTTCATCGATTTTTCTTTTCCTGTCATTGAATTGCATGTTTCCGAGCATGCAAAAAAATGCCCGCCTGCTAACCGCATTTCTTGCCGCTTCGCTGTTTTCGTGTCACCCACTCCATCCTGAAGTGGTTAGTTGGATTATCGCCCGAGTGGATAGTGTCACCACTGTCTTTCTGTTTCTCTCACTCTGGCTGTATTTGTTGGGCAGGCAGGTTGAAGATGCGCAAAAGAGGCTCAAAAAACGCCTGTATATGACTTTCAGTTTGCTCTCATTTGCGATTGCATTGATGTCGAAAGAGATGGCAATTACACTGCCACCAACTATCTTTCTATACGAATTTATAAATAGCTATTTTATTTCGTCTGACAAAAAATTATCTCTTTTCGCCAGGCTAAAAGCAGCTGCTACAGCCTCTCTCCCACACTCAGCGGCCTTATTATTTTATATCGGCTATCGCACATTTGCGCTCGGAACATTGATGGGCGGGTATAAGGGCTCAATCGGAGAAGGACTATCGTCAAGTCTCTACCGTCGCTGGATCGAAGACAGATCGTTATTCAGACTGCTTCTTCCTTTCAATGACGAGATAACCTCTCCCAAAGATTCAATCAGGTTAGTGTTTAAACTTTCGATCGCGAGCGCCATTGTTCTGGCAATTTTCAGAGCAGTGAAACAGAAATCTGCCACCATATCCTTACCGTTCAAACTCTCGCCATTTTTCTATTTGTCTCTCGGCTGGTGCGTGATTGCCCTCGCTCCGACTCTTCAAGTTTGGGACATCACCCCTGACTTGCAAGGTGCACGCTTTGCCTATCTTGCAACTGCTCCGACAGCTCTAATGCTAGCAGCGCTCGCCATTGGTGATGGTGCCGACCGGAGTTATGAAAGTAAGGCAAACCCGCTGCTTTCAATTTTCAGTCTAATACTCCTGAGCATTTTCATTTTTAGCTACATTTTTGTTGGTTCACTAAACAATGTGCCGTGGATGCGAGCGTCGCAAGGAGTCAGTAACCTGCGTCGTTCTGTGGAAGAAGTGATGTTGACGAAACAACCAGGTGAGCAAATAGCTGTCGTTGATTTGCCTCAGAAAAACAAAGGCGCGCACATGCTGTACAACGCCACCATGTTTATAGTGGCACTGAGACCGCCTCTGTCAAAAACTGATCTCAGCGAGCGTGTACTGACTTTTGAACCGATCAACTTTGGTGACGCAACACTTATTTCGTCTTCAAGATTTAGACGACTGCTTTCAAACGAGAAAGTGAAAGGCGTTTATTCGTGGGATGCCGAAAAGGACAAGCTCGTACAACTTACAGAACTGGGCACAGCAAGCCCTCCAGCCACGTCTCCAATCACACAAAATGAACCAGACATAGACGATCTCACTGAAAATTTTATTTCTGGCGGCAACAGTTTTAAATTAGAAGGCAATGACACCCTTAAATCTCCAGCGCTAGATCTCTCTTCAACAGATTCAGATTTTCTCGATTTTGAAATAAAAGCTGAAGGAGCGAATGTCTCCGGTGGTGCCCTGGTGCTGTCATGGACTGGCACACAAAACGATTCTTACTCGACTAAAAGACAACTGGTTCTACCACTCATTCCGGGCACCGAATTCAAAAAATATCGCTTCTCAATCTCCGAAAGAAAAAGCTGGATTTGCGAAGGTCGCATTAATTCAATTCGCCTGGACACCACAATTAAGCCAATTACACTCACTCTAAAATCAGTTCGCCTGGTCAGAGCAATCAAGGAAATTCCAACCCTGGCTCCAGCCAGTGACAATGGAGGAAACCGAGTTGGAGTGGAGGATACCACCGGTACAGTGCATACCGCTGGAGACCTCGGACCATTTTCATATGACGTCACAAAAATACCAGGGGCACAAAAGGTTGTGTATGAGATTAGCAAACCAAATTCATGGTTTGAACACTATTCAGGAACATTCCGAGATACAGAATTTAGTAAGAACATCTCAAAAACAGGAACGTTCAAAGAATTAAACTCGACAGCGCAAACAATAAATTTACGAGACCTTCCGGAGCCAGGCTTCTATGAGATGCGCATTTTTGCTGCCGATGCCGCAGGCAAAGTGATTGGATATGCATCTGATCCAATCAACTTTCAGCTCGATGCCGTTTTTCTAAAGAAAAAGAAAAACAAAGGCACCGGTAAACAACATTGAACACTCAAACCGATGAAAGCAAGTCCTTCTCACGCGAAATTAGACTTCAAAAAGCGGGGGTGGATTTTCGCTCGACAAAAATCCAGGTAGTAATTGCTACGATTTTAAGCACGGTTTTACTGCTTTTCCTTTACCAACCGTCGATGTATTCCGGATTTTTACTCGATGATTTTCTACATCTCGACTACGTCTCCAGAGCGCTCGATAAAGGAGACGCACACGACTTCCTAGCTAATCTTTACAGCAATTGGGGCGGCTCTGATTTGATGAAGAGCTACCGCCCGGTCGTTTCGATTTCCATATTCTTGGACTATTTGATCTGGAAAACAAATGCATTCGGATATCACCTCTTAAACACTTTGCTGATGGCTGGATGTTCCATTTTTGTGGGATTAATTGCTTCTGAAGTATCTGGCACTTTCGGAAATCGAATGCGAGCGACTACCGCAATTTGGTCGTCACTCTTATTTGCTGCATATCCCCTGCATGTCGAGTCTGTGTCCTGGATAATCGGTCGCGTAGACGTTCTTTCCACGCTATTTTATCTATCTTCTCTGTACTTCTTTATGCGTTTACGATTGGTACGAGAGCCGCTATTTTTAATGCTGAGCGTAGCGTCTTTCATTCTTTCTCTGGCAAGTAAGGAAATTGCGGTCACACTACCTGTAGTGGCAACCCTTTATGTCGTATTAATTCCGAACCGGCAGATCTTGAAAGGGCGAGCGGCTAGCATTCAAGCCAAAGCCTTATTAGCCTTGTGGGCGACACTTGCGGGATTTGCAATTGTGCGCTCGCTTTTGATTGGCAGCGCGATAGGCGGCTACGGTTCCGATTTTTCTATAGATTCTGCAATAACTCTCTTTACCTATCAAGGTACATGGGATCGGATCTTTTGCCCAATCAATGGCGAAATGTTCTCGTCAGTAAAAGCAATGAAATTTGCTCACGTGCCAATTCTGATGGCGCTTCTATTTGCCGCAATCCGGTGCGTATTTACGCCATCTCTGCTTCGTATTCTCATTTTCTTCGCGACCTGGATGTTGATTGCAATATTGCCAGCATTCCAAGTCTGGCATATTGCCGACAACCTGGCTGGGGCGAGACTTTTCTTCCTATCATCGGCACCTTATTGTTTATTTCTGACCTTTGCACTTTTGCCAGCCGAAGATGTTTTACCGAAGAAAATCATTCGATTCACAACTTTTGCAGGCACTCTTCTTCTCGCCTACAATCTAGTTATTTGGGCAATTGGCTGCCATATCAATCAAGTACCTTTCCAGAAAGCCGGTGAGGGCATGCAAAAAATGCACGCCCAGCTCAACCAACTTGTTGATGCATTGCCGCGGCAAAGTTCAGGAGCAGTAAGCAACGAACAGATACTCTTACTGAATTTGCCCTCGGATTATCGCGGTGCGCCAATGATCACTCGACCCGGGTATCTAAAAACGATGCTGGCAAAGCCCTTTTCTGCTCGAGATATTTCCCAGAATATAATCACAGCTGAGCCGGATGTTCCCTGTGACCATCGCTTTCTCAGGCATGAGAGATTGATTAATTCGATTTTTGTAAATCCCGTTCGGCATGTATACATGTGGAGCGACGCAGACGAGAAGATCGTACCCTGGTCTACTCCCCAAGGAAATGTTGATTTTAAGATTGAGATGGCAAAAGCGGCTCAGCTTCTCTATGAACCAAAAACAACCCGGATAGAAGACGCTACCCGCTGGCATGTTTTCAACGAGAAATATCCGCAAATAGAGAAATTGCCGAATCAACTTCGCCTCTATTCTGGATTGAGAGATCCAAACGGTCTGGTGTTGAGAGCTTCTATTGATCCAATAAACCCACTCGCTGTGCCGCTTGTGCGCATAAAAATGAAGATACACGCAGACCAACCAATTAAAGATTTGATGCCTTTACTGCGGTTTTCATTTCAACAAGAGCGACACGTTGTAAATATAGTCAAACAGGCAAAGCTACTCCAAATGAGTGATTCAGAATTTGAGTGCCCCCTATTCTTCAACAAAGAATGGTTGCTCGGTGGCTCGGTGAAAGAGGTCGGAATCAAGATTCCACCTTCCCCTTACTACATCGATTTAGAATCAATTGAAGGCGTGTCAGGTCCCAAGTGTGTGCCTCGCCTCACTCAGAGTATGTCGGCAAATAATAGTGCTGGAAATTTCTTGCAGGTTGATGTTTCAAAAATTCCTGAAGCCAAATCATCTATCCTTTTGATTTCAAAAGCCGGTACTACCTTTGATACCAATGTGGAAGAGCTTATTTTGATGCCGTACAGAATCATCAAAATTTCCTTAAACCGAAAATCGCCAGAAAGCTCAACAGTAGACATTCCTGACGAATGGTTAAGAAGTCGTATATTGCAGTCAGCGGTTTTATCAGAATCAATCAGTACATTTAAATTGCCCGCAAACGTCTACAATGATGGCGAGGTTCACCAAGTTGTCGCACTGGCACTTGACAAAAACGGTAAAGTCTTGGGTTTACCTAGTCCGATGTTGAAAGTCCAAAACAAAGGCGGGCATTAGCAATGAGCGAAGGTAAAACAGAAAAAGTGAATGGTAAAGTCGCTCTGAAAGCGGTTTTCTTCCTGATTCTGGGTCTCTTTTTTTGCTGGCTTTTTTATGAGTTGAGAATTATCGTAATTTGCGTTTTGATGGCAATCACACTCGCCTCGGCAATCAGTCCTGTTGCAGAATGGGGAGAGACGCGAAAAATTCCTCGCATTGTCACTGTCCTGGTCATTTACGCTTGTACGTTTGCAGTATATAGCGCTGTCGCTTTCTTACTCTTCCCTGCGATGAAAGAACAATCGGTCAATCTCTACGAGAATTTACCGGTTTATGTTCATAACCTGGCAGAAAAATTTCCGATTTTAAAAGATTACATTGGCAGTGAAGACGAAATTACAAAAATCGATCCACAACGCCTCAAAGATCTGGCACCAAACATCGCCAAACATACCTTAAAGCTCACAGCAGGCTTAATGGGGGCCGCTGTAAATCTGATTTTGGTTCTATTTTTGACCACGTACTTTGTGATCGAAGCAAAAGACATGTGGCCTAAATTGCTCTTGTGGATACCACAAGAAAGAAGAGAAAGATTTGGTGGACTGATTCGACCACTGGCTTCTCGTATGGGTGGTTATGTGCGCGGACAACTTTTGGTCAGTCTGGCAGTTTCGTTGATTTTAGGAACAGGTCTCTTTTTGATCGGCGTGCCGTACTCACTGGTTCTTGGAGCCCTTGCCGGGCTTTTCAATTTGATTCCGTTCGTTGGCTCGGCAATCACCATGGTATTAGCGATGGTGGTAGCCCTTAATGAATCAG
>JACMKL010000403.1 GCA_014380105.1 Candidatus Melainabacteria bacterium | reverse complement strand
GCTTTGGTAAAAGCAGCTTTGAAGAAAGTGCATAGTCCGGAGCGTGAATTAAGATTGGCCGCCCGCTCGCCAGAAAATAGCGCAATTCGGTAGGCAAATATGTGGCTTCTTTTGAGCGACGAGTATGATCAAATTTTTGCGGACAATAGAGCACGTCAAAAGTCGATAATAAATCAATGGTTTTTTGAGCTGTATGTATACCTAAGTATTCGATGTCTACCGGCTTTGTTGATTGTATTGAGAATTTTCCACCGAGCAATTTTAAAGATACTTTTCTGTTTCTTATTTGCCAATTTAAATGGTCAAGGGTTGAGAGCAAACATCTCCACTCCCAGCTGGCTTCTATTGGCACAGCCACAGCCATCGTGATAGTACTGTCGCTACTTGCATACTTTGCAGGTTCGCGAATTTCAAGCGCTTTGAAATCAACAAATGCTTGCGTCATTAAACTTTGCGTCCCGCTCGACTGAGAGACTGCTCGTAAAGTGTGGTAATACGGTCAACATGTAGCGATGCGTCGTAGTGTTGCAGTGCCAACTGACGGGCTTTTTTACCCAGGCTTTCTCGCTTTGCGCGATCTTCGACCAGAAGCTTTATTGCGTCCACCAGAGATTGAACATTTTTTTCAACGCTGATAGCACCTTCCGGCGCAAAAGTTACTTCGGGAAGTGCAGTTCCTTCAAAGACAATAGTGGGCTTTCCGCAAGCCATGGCTTCCATCGCCATCATTCCAAAAGATTCTGCAGTTGAGGGCATCAGGAAGATATCGGCTGCTTGAATAATTTCAATAAATTTTTCTGAGTCATTCAACCAACCGACTTCTACGATTTGATGACGCCCTAAAAACCGGTCGAAATGCCCTTTCTGATTAAAAGCCAGGATTGTAATCGGTGTGTCTACAGAGAGCAAATCGAAGGCTTCCTGAATATATTCGAGTCCTTTGAAATCGTTGGCATTGGAGCGCAGGCAGATCACAACATTGTCTTTTGGAATTCCTAACGCCGCCTTTTGTGCCTCGGTGTTCCCTGGCGCAAACTGATTTAGATCAATGCCGAAAGGAATATGGTGAAGCCGGAAACTAGACATCAGCGGAGACTGTTCCGCCATTTTGAGCATCCATTTTGAGGCCAGAACTACATCGATTTTGGACGCTGAATAGAGGAATTTTTTCGTGCGCCACAGCATGGCCGTATTATCTTTCTCAAGCGGAAACATAATCTTCAAGTCGGGGCAATCTCCACACCCTATTTTCCAGCGCTGGCATTCAAATGGATGCACGCAATGACCCGTCATCGCCCACGGGTCATGAAGAGTCCAGACAGAAGGCTTCTGGGCGGTCAGAAAGGGCAATGCTGCCAGACTAAAATAACCTGTGTGGATGAGATGGTAATGAACCAGGTCCGCTTGCTTGAACGATTGATGAAATGGTAGTTCAAAGGCAAATGGATAGAGCAGTGATTGAATGCTGTTCTGATATTCGAACTTGGTAATCTGACGCTGTAGCTTCAGTTTTTTTGCGGTTTGCAACTGTATGGTGTTTTTGTCATCACCAGTTTTTAACCATACTAAATGGCGCGAGGCATAACCGCGTGCCAACAAGTTTTTATGCAGCTCGTGACCGTTGAAGCGTTTGCCTTCTTCGTCTGTCGCGCCCACTTGTAGAAAGCTGAGAGCCATTATTTTGGAGGGGCTAAGTCTTTAGGTGATAAACCCAGAAACTCAGCAAAATTTTTGCGCATTGTGTCGAGGGTCAGAAATTGATGGAAGGCTGCCGAACCGTTGGCGGCTATCGTTTTGTAATAGTCTGCGTCTGAGGCAAGCTTATCCAGTTCGTTATAAATTCGAGAATTAGCCAAGTCATGGCAGAGTGCGCCAGCATTATGTTGTTTGAGGAATTTCGCCGGCGAAGCATATTCGGGACCATGGAAAAACACCGGACGACCGGCCGCCAGGTATGTCGTCAATTTAGACGGAAAGCTCAAACTTGCTTCTTCTTTAAAATCTTGATCAAACCAATAAGCGCAATATAGGACATCGAGCTTGGAGAGAATCTCGATAGTTTCTTGTTGATTTCTCCAACCTAAAAACTCTACTTGCATCTTTGTATTGCTATTCAAGGAAACTGAGCGACCGAGCACCTTTACGCTTACTTTTCGGTTGCCGATCATCCAGTTGCAATGGTTGAGAGTTTGCAGTAAATTTTCCCACTCAACGCTTGAATAGAGCTGTCCGGCCATGCCGATGGTGAGTGTATCGTTATCATTCAATTGAGTGGCGGGCGCCTTTGCCAGATTGGCGTCAAGGCTTGGAATAACTGGTATTGAACGACAGCCGTACAGGCTTTCATATTTTTCGGCCATCGCCCAGGATGCAGCAGCGAAACGCTTTGAAGCTGACATCGCGTTGCCGAACTCTGAAAGAATGCGCTGCTGTGACCAGCTATCAACTTTATTTGCTCTCAGCCACCATGTTGGTGGATCCCAGACTTGAGTGAGGAGAGGGACATTCATCAATTCTGCCACTTGCCTGGCCAGTCGAATCATGGTTTGACCTTGGACAACGCACCATACAGCATCGGCACCAAATTTGGTGCCGAATTCGGCGGCCTGTTTGGCAATCGTTTTGACCGTCTTCTTTTCAGTATAAGTCTCAGCTGCAAAGCTTTCTAACGCACCAAGCTTGCCCGGCAGATGGCGGGTTTTGTTTTCTTTCGGCTTGCCTATTATTGTTGTTGGTATTTCTTGGTGAGTAAGAATTGGATCTAGGGACGGATTTAAAACTGTAAAACAGGCAACGGAATCTTCCGGTAAAAATGACACAAGTTGGTCCAGAACCAGTCCGGCAGTAAAATTGCTACAGGGCGGGATATCGGTCAATAAAAGAAACTTCGCACGTTTTGTCGTGCTTGTGGTCGTTTTTTCTTTTGTGATTTCCAGCTGCATTTTGTGCTCCAGATGGCTAGTTTGTGCCTGTTGTCAGTGTTTCCAGAAATTTGAATCGCATGCGTTCGTCTGTCAATTCCGTTTTGAAAGCATTGTGGCCGTTTACTTGAAGATGCTTTCGGTAATC
>JACMKL010000047.1 GCA_014380105.1 Candidatus Melainabacteria bacterium | reverse complement strand
TTGGTGCCTTCATAGTGACCCCAGTAAGTGGCACCGACTTTGAATTTCTTGCCTTTACCTTCCGGCATGAATCGAGTTGGCTCCGCTATGGTGATAAGCAAGCCCAGAGCGACGATTCCGCCAATAATGTAGAAAAAATCCATTGTGCACTCCCCTTTTTCGGGTATTTGAAGCCGGTGTCCGTCATGAGCAATTCTGGGGCGCATCCAGAGACGCGGCTGAAAAGTCTGACTGACTGGCGTTTCCTGCCAGAAAGGCGCGGAAATCAAGTGGTTTATAGATTAAGTGATCCCAGTGGGCTTGTCCATGGGAATCGCCCCAATTTGGAGGCTTTGAGATTAAACTGTCGAAATGTTTTCAGTCAGGCGCCCGTTCTCGGCAGCTTAAGTTTTGCACCGGCTTCAAGGTAGCAGTCCGGACAGACAAATTGCTTTTGAGTTGAGTTTTCAATGAGATGGCGATCAATTTGCAACGAGTTAGCGACGAGTTAGCGCAAATGAGGTCAAAAATGAAATGTGATCGCACCGCCGGTAATGCCAAATTAAAAGGACGATGCAACCGAAGCTACATCGCCCTTAGAAAAATATTGTTTGGCTTTACTGTTTAACGAGATCTGCCAATTCGCTGTATAAGCCAGCAATTTGAGCTGCAACAATCGCAGAAGCAGATTCTTCTTGCGAATATCGTGTAAATTCCTCGGCCTTTTTTTCAAAAACTCCGAGCAGTCTTTGGTTGAAGTTGAGTATGTGATCGTTCATTGGAAACACTTTCTAGAATGGCGCAGAGACACAGGAGCTGCAGGGGATCCTGCCGCTATTTAACCAAGTTGTTGTTGTTGGAAGACGTTGAATTAATTCTGTCTCAAATGGATGTCAAGCTCAATAGGCTAGGACCAAGTTTCCGCACCTTTTTAGAAAGTTTAATCAAACTTGATATATCGACAAGATATTTTCAGTGGTGTTGTATACGGTGCATTCTTGGTTGCCAATCTTAAATTTCCCAACTGATTGGCATCTTCAGGTTTTTGGCTTTCTGCGGGCGGTTTTCGAGCCAATATTGCTGAGTTATTTTGTCAGGCACCATTTTCTGCTCAGCAATCAACAAAGCTAATTTTCAGTTTTCATCTGACACCAGTGATGGTGTGAATTGATGTCTCGAATTTTGTTTGATGACAGGCTGGAATTTATCAGTCGTTTTTTTGCAGCCGGGCAGAATCGAGGAATTAACCGACTGACTGCCTGGATGGGAAGCCAACAAGCTAAGATAGACATAGAAGCGTACAAATATGACTCACTCGCAATTCGCATATCAGCCTACCTTGCGCCAATTGCTCAGTGCAGAGGCTTTCGCCGAAGCACAGCTACTTTATGGCGAAGATTTGATCGACCGACCCGTGTCACAGGTGGTCTCTAATCTTGCATCCGCCTTTCGCAGCGGCAGTTTATTAGTCAACCGGGTGGAAGCTTTCGAAGGCAAAGAGCTGGAGAATGTGGCGGACTTGTCTGCAGTTGTGGTTATTCGCCCTCTCACCGATTCCAGTGATCGCCCGGTCGCGGCTGCGGCGGGCGGAGATGTCGTTGCCAAGCGCCGGGTGCCCGCTCTTTCTCCGGTCACCGATTACGAAGTAGTTCTGGAGCGCTTGCTTGCCATCTGCAAGGCCGAGGAAGTTCCGGTAATCAGTTTGCCCGGGTTCGGAGAGCCATCGCAAATTGCTGACGAAGTGCGATTCACTTTTCTGCGCCAACTGAAATTGAATAGCACCAGACTGCATGCTTTTTTGATGAATCTGGTCGTTGAAGAAGGTTTGGAAGGTCTTGTTGATAAAATAGACCATAGTATAAGTAGGATTTCTATGTTATTACCAACTTATCTTTTTGATGAAAGAGAAGACTATAAAAACCTAGACATTATTTATAAAGTTGTCGTTGTATATAATCAAAATGGTGTTAATCAACAAGTTAAAGAGAATAACATCATAGAAACCTTACCAATTTACAAAGTTTTTTCTCAACAAGAAAAATTGTATCATTTTACAGATACTTTGGGCGAAGCACATCAAATAGAAATTTTCTTTTGCCAAAATACCACAAATAATAAATCTGAAATGGAAATAGATTTGGCAACAATATTTGAAGAAAGTCGTGATAATCATGATTTTTTGACTTGTGAACA
>JACMKL010000402.1 GCA_014380105.1 Candidatus Melainabacteria bacterium | reverse complement strand
GGCAATTGCATCGACTGCAAACATCTATCGCGTACCACTCTTTCTCATCGCGTCAGTTATCCTGATTCAGGCTCAACCATTGTTTCTCGTTTTGGCAAATCAAATTTTGTCCGGAGGCGAGAAAAAACGCCAGGAAGATTTTGCCAACGAGGCACGGACAATCATTCGCACCGTAAAACCAAAAGTGATTGGTATCACAGGCAGTTATGGTAAGACGAGCACGAAAGTCATATTGTCCGATATTCTATCGAGTGTAGGTCCGACTTTCAGCACACCACGCAGTATCAACAGCTATATGGGCATGACCCGTGAAATTCGAGAGCGAATGAAGCCGGGGCATCGCTTTGCAGTGGTTGAAATGGGAGCCTATTACATCGGCTCAATCAAACGCATGTGCACTCTCACTCCACCAGATGCTGCAATCGTCACTGCCATTGGTGGCATGCACCTGGAGAGATTCGGCTCTACAGACAACGTTTTTAAAGCGAAATCAGAACTTGCTCAGGCAGTTCCTGCAGACGGTATTTTGGTGGTCAACGGAGATAGTGATCTTTGCAGACGGGTTGCTCAGGAAAATCCAAAACGCATCACTAAACTCTATGGACTCGAGGGCGATAAAGGTCATCTGGACGCTCGTATGTATAACATCGAAGCAACTTCAGATGGCACCTCATTCAATATTGATTACGAAGGAAAGACGTACAAAGGCTTCACCAAGCTTTTAGGCAAACCGATGCTCGCAAATATCTTAGCTTCATTCACTATGTCGGTAGCACTTGGTCTCAATCCAGAGTTAGTGATCGCCGCAATCCGTCATGTCAAAACAGAAAACAATCGACTGGAGCCTGTAAAAACGTCTCCAGCGTCATTCATTGCAATCAATGCAATTAACGCAGGTAAACCAATTAAACAGGGAAAAGTTCTGAGACTGAACGACGCTTACAATTCGAACCCGGTAGGCTTTGCAGCGGCGCTCGAAGTGCTCTCGCAACAGAAAGAAGGGCGCAAAGTCCTGGTCACTCCTGGCATGGTAGAGCTTGGCGAAAAACAATTCGAAGAGAACAAAAAGGCAGCAAAAATCGCGGCCTCTGTTTGCGACATGGTCGCTGTCGTTGGCAATACAAACCGAGTCGCTCTCCTGGAAGGCTTATCTCAAGGTGGTCTACCGGCTGAGAAAATCAAAAATTTTGAAAGCATGAAAGATGCTTTCAGCTTTTTAGGTCACGACTACTGCCAGGATGGTGACACAGTCTTAATCGAAAACGATTTGCCTGACCTGTACGAAACTGTTCCTGTATTTTAGGATAACGAAAGACAATGATCGCAAATGGCGATGGAAAACGAAAAACGGTAGCAGTGCTCTTCGGCGGGCGATCAGTTGAGCACGAAATTTCCATCATCACCGGCTTGCAGCTGATTAAGGCGATGGACACTGTCAAATACAAGCCACAACCTGTCTATATTGCACCAACTGGAAAATGGTATTCGGGAGATGCACTTCTCGATAAAAGTTTTTATCGCAAGATGCCGGCAAGCCTTTCTACGGTAAGCGAAGTAACCGTTCTTCCTGAGCCTGGCATCAAGGGTTTAACCGTAATTAGAGGTTTGAATAACCCACAACATTCGTTTTTAAATAGTTCGACTGAATCAATTATTCCAATCGATATTTTCTTACCAGCGTTTCACGGTACATATGGTGAAGATGGTTGCATACAAGGTCTTCTTGAACTTGCAGATGTTCCCTACACTGGCTGTAATGTGCTTTCCTCAGCGATGGGCATGAGTAAATATCATTCCAAAAAGTTAGTTGAAAGTCACGGCATTCCAGTTTTGCCAGGCGTTGTAGTCAAACGTGAATCAATAGAAGCAGATTATGGAAATCACCTAGCCTTCCTACGTCAGCAGGTCTTTTTGCATCCGGGTTTGGAAGAGTTTCCGCTCTTTATTAAACCATTGAATCTAGGTTCATCTATTGGCGTTGCCAAAGTAAGAAACATCGAAGAATTTGATGCAGCGCTGGTTTTAGCGCTCAAATTTGATGTTGCGGCCATTGTCGAGCCGTGCCTTGATGACAAAATGGAATTAAATGTTTCAGTCATCGACGATGGAGATCCCAAAGCATCCGTAGTGGAAATTCCTGTATCGTCCTCAGGGGATGAGCTCACTTACGAAGACAAATATTTGCGTGGTGGCAGCAAAAAAGGTGACAATTCAGTCGGTGGAATGGCTTCATTAACACGCGTAATTGATCCAGAAGATTTGCCTCAAGAATTAAAAGATAAAGCACGCGACTATGCCGTTAAGGCATTTAAGGTCCTCAATTGCTCTGGTGTTTCACGTATCGATTTTATGCTCGACAAGCGCACCAACATTCTTTATTTCAACGAAATCAATACTATCCCGGGGTCGTTTTCTTTCTATCTTTGGATGAATTGCAAACCGCCACTGTTTTACACAGAAGTGATTACAACAATCCTCGAGCGCGCAGAAAACGTCTATGCACGCAAGAATGCACTAGCTAGAGAAATAGGATTCAAGGCGCTATTCAAATAGGTCATCTGAATTGCGCCTTTGATTTATTTCAAGAATGGCAAGAACGATTTTAATTTAGCCCATAGCGTGGCAGGCTCTTGCGCCTGCAATCGTTTTCGAGCACCTGATTCAGCGCGCACCATACTGTCACGTCCTCGCATCGATGTATGGTTAATCTCGCTTGCATCAAATTTCTCAACGTCTTTTCTGGTCACCTTTTGAATATCTTCTTCTTTTGGCGCATCCCGATCGAGCCAATTTGCGGGTCTTTTGCTGGAGTCAGAATTTAAGCCTGAGCGTAAATTAGCGTTTGTATTCGGACCATTTTTCTTCAGCTGTGGTGCCGTCACTATCAGTGCTTCTGCAGGTATTTCAAAATCGGGATGAATGCTGTGATAAATACGATAAAGTTCGTAGCGAATTTCTCTTGCACTAACGGGACGATCTTCAGGATTGTGCGCAGTCAACCGGCGGATCAGATCATCGAGGTCAGGTAAGACATCCGAGTGAGTCAAACCTGGTGCGCTCACAGTCAGTGGCTTAGGCCGTACACCCGTGCACAAGTGCCCCAGGGTGGCACCAAGCGAGTAAAGGTCACTGCGGGTCTCTGGACGTCCGAAGTACTGTTCAGGAGGAGAATAACCGG
>JACMKL010000401.1 GCA_014380105.1 Candidatus Melainabacteria bacterium | reverse complement strand
GAGCCTAAATCAAGCGGAGTGCAACGCGGGGTTGCCAGGAGAAGCGCTTTATCCGGTAAGTCCGGCAAAAAATAAAATCTGTCACTTCTAAAGTGCCTCAAATAGCGCGAGAATCCTAAATTCGGAGCCTTGCGAGCATTTTAATTGGTAAGATCACACTGCTATTAAGATACCTGTAGCCCTCAAACGCGCTTATTCAAGCCGTTTTAGCTATAAGGGTGATCAGCCTGCGACTATCAGGAGCTGTTTATGGTGATGACTGACACGACTAATAAAAATCTCGCCTACTTAGCGATGGACGATGAATACGTCAATCCAGTATTGGCGCGCAGTGCCCGCATTGTAGCTCACAGAGCAAAAGGCTCTTACATATACGACATGAATGGTGACGCCTACCTCGACTTTACGACAGGTATCGCCGTCAACAATGTCGGACATTGCCACCCACGCGTTGTTGAGGCAATCAAACAACAGTGCGAACAACTCATCCACACCTCGGTCGTAACTCACCATGAGCGTTACATCGAACTGGCGAAGAAAGTTGTTGAAATAACACCAAAGACTTTGAATTCAGCATTCTTTGCAAACTCCGGCGCAGAAGCCGTTGAAGGCGCTGTTAAATTGGCTCGCTATGTGACCAATCGCCCAGCTGTTATCAACTTCCGCGGTTCATTCCACGGACGCACATTCATGACCATGGCTTTGACCACATCAAAACTCTATTACAGAGAAAACTACGAGCCACTTCCTGGTTCCATCCATACTTCGATGTTCCCTTATGAATATCGCTCGCACTTCCGCGGTGACACTAAAGCTGTCATCAAAGAATCGCTCGATTACATGGACATGTTGTTCCATCAATTCGTCAGCCCAAATCAAGTTGCAGCAATCTTGATCGAACCAATCCTGGGCGAAGGCGGATACGTTCCTGCGCCAGAAGGCTTCATCAAAGCTTTGCGCGCAATTTGCGACGAGCACGGCATCATGCTCATCATCGACGAAGTTCAAACTGGTTTCGGTCGCACCGGCAAGATGTTCTGCATCGAGCACGACAATGTTGAGCCAGACATTCTAATTATGGCTAAAGGAATCGCAGGTGGCATGCCTCTTTCAGGTTTTGTGAGCCGTCGTGATATCACCAGCAAATGGTTGCCTGGCCGGCACGGCTCCACATTTGGTGGCAACCCTGTTTCTTGCGCGGCAGCGCTTGCAACTATTGATGTAATTCAAGAAGAGAAGCTTGTTGAGCGCGCCGCCACGCTTGGCGATGATATGCAAAAACGCTTCAAGAAATTCGCCGAAAAACACAAACACATTGGCGAAGTTCGTGGACGCGGTCTAATGATCGGTATCGAATTCAATGACGAGAACGGCGAACCTTCCAAGGAAATTGCCGATCAAGTCGCAGCAAAATGCATGGAGCAAAAGCTCATAGTTCTGACCTGCGGTAATCGCGGTCAAGTTATTCGCTTGATTCCACCGCTCAATATTAGTGATGCGGATGCGGAAAAAGCATGTGAAATCCTCGAAAAAGCGATGACGCTTAAGTAAAAAACAAATTGTTTGCAAGTTTACCTAAACTGCAGGAGATAAGTAATGACCAGTAGCACCAAAAGTCCCGAGAGCGCTCCAGCCAAAGCTGGCACCCCAAGGACCTATCACAATTACATCAACGGAAAATGGGTCAAAGCTGAAAACGGCGAAACTTTCGCAAGCTACAATCCAGCTGATACCGAAGAAATAATCGGACACTTCGCATCTTCAACAGCTAATGATGTGAAAGCAGCTGTTGATGCTGCTCAAGAAGCCTATTACGGATGGCGTCACACGCCAGCACCAGCCCGTGCTGACATCATTTTGAAAACAGCTTATTTGCTGGAACAGAGAAAAGAAGAAATCGCCACCACCATGGTTCGCGAAATGGGCAAAGTATTGAAAGAAGCTCGTGGCGACGTTCAAGAAGCGATCGACATGGCTAAGTACATGGCAGGAGAAGGTCGTCGTTTGATGGGACAAACAGTTCCGTCCGAACTTCCAAACAAATTCGCAATGGCAATCAGACAACCAATCGGTGTTGTCGGATTGATCACACCATGGAATTTTCCAGTCGCCATCCCATCTTGGAAAATTTTCCCAGCCTTGGTTGCTGGCAACACTGTCGTTCTCAAACCAGCTACAGATACACCACTTTGCGCATTGATGCTTGTTGAAGTGTTGATCGAAGCTGGCTTGCCACCGGGCGTTCTCAATTTCGTCACCGGAATGGGAGCTAAAGTTGGTATGTCGATCGTTGACGATCCTCGCGTCAAGGTTATTTCTTTGACTGGTTCAACAGAAGTAGGCCGTCGCGTCGCAGGCCGTTGTGGCGAATTGATGAAGAAAGTCAGTTGCGAATTGGGTGGTAAAAACGCTATCTGCGTTATGCCGGATGCCGACATCGAACTCGCCGTCGAAGGTGCTCTCTGGGGCGCATTCGGTACAGCCGGTCAACGTTGTACCGCAGCCAGCCGCTTGATTGTTCACTCTGAAGTTTATGACCAGTTCACCGAAGCATTCGTTGCTCGCACCAAAGAATTGAAACTCGGCTTCGGTCTTTATCAAGACGTTACGGTTGGACCTGTCGTCATCAGAAGCCAACTGCAATCTATCTATGATTATGTTCAAATCGGCAAGAAAGAAGGCGCAAAACTTCTCTGTGGTGGCAACATCGCAACTGAAGGCGACCTCAAGAAAGGCTGCTTCCATGAGCCAACAGTATTCGGTGATGTAAAACCATCGATGCGTATTGCTCAAGAAGAAATCTTCGGACCAGTCACTGCCATAATCAAAGTCGAAAGCTTCGAAGAAGCAATCGAAGTTGCTAACGGCACAGAATTCGGTCTCTCTCTGTCGATGTACACCAAAGACGTACACCAAGCCTTCAAAGCAATTGAAGAATTGGAAGCCGGCATCGTCTACATCAACGCTCCAACAATCGGCGCTGAAATTCAGCTTCCGTTTGGTGGCGTGAAGCAGACCGGTAACGGACACAGAGAAGCTGGTACGACAGCGGTTGAACAATTCACCGAATGGAAAGCCGTCTACATCGACTATTCCGGTCAATTGCAGAAAGCGCAAATCGACAATCATCCTGCCAAAAAGAAATAGAACCATAACTCGGAGAAAAGCAAATGGACTTCGACT
>JACMKL010000400.1 GCA_014380105.1 Candidatus Melainabacteria bacterium | reverse complement strand
GCGCTCTCGCGGCCGCTATTAAACGCCTCCCTTTTGATTTGATTATCTGCGGTATTCATTTAGAAAATGAAAGCATGTTTGATTTTTTGAGAGCCGTAAAAAGTGAGGAGCGAAATCAAAAAATTCCTTTCATCTGCTTTCGCTGCAGTGACTCAAATTTTGCAAAAGTTTCAGACTCGCAAATTGAGAAATCTAGCCGCGTATTGGGTGCGACCGATTACATAGTGATGTCAGAATTAGACAACGATCCAGCCAGCTTACTTCTAAGGATAGAGCGAGCGCTAAAACCGGTCGTTGCTAAGCGACGAGGTTCAAAAAGTGTCTAAAGTTAGAGTCGAGTTTTTGACATTGCTGAGTGGAGCAAAAGCGTTGCTTGACGAAGGTTTTCCAGTGGAAGCAGAAGCCGCCTATAAAGAACTTTGGCAACTAGCAAAATCACATGGCAATACAGAAGAAAAAGAACTCTCCAATTCGGTACTGGTGAAATTCCTCAACACTAGAGGCAAAACTGAAGAAGTTGCTCTATTAATGACGAAACCTGAAATTCAGTCAATCGAGATCAGTCAACCGCAAGAAAGCCACGTAAAAGATGTAGTTGTTATAGGTTCGTCGGCAGGCGGCGTGGAAGCAGTTTCCATATTGCTGAGTGGTTTGCCTAGCGACTTTGGTGCTGCGGTCTTTTTAGTACAGCAAACTCCCGGTCATAGTCCGAGTGAGTTAGCTAAAATGCTCAATCAGAGGAGCAAAATACCTGTTGCCATTCCTCTGGATGGCGACACAATTTTGCCCGGCAATGTTTATTTAGCGCCTCCAAATCAACACTTAATAGTTAAACGCGGCACAATCTGCTTAGGCAACGGTCCAAAAGAAAATAGATCGCGTCCAGCCGTTGATGTTCTATTTAGAACTGCTGCGCATGCTTATGATTCGCACGTCATCGGCATTATCCTATCTGGTGTCTTAAATGACGGGACTGCGGGTCTGATGTCGATCAAGACCCATGGCGGGATCTCCATAGTACAAAACCCAGATGAGGCGGTATTTGATGGGATGCCTCGAAGTGCAATCGCACTTACAAATGTGGACCATGTTTTAAAGACGGCAGATATTGGTCCTCTTTTACAAAAACTGATCGTTGACGGTATTGGTAAAGAGGGCATTGAAATTATGCCTGAATACAAAGACCAAGCTGACGTTGGAGAAGTGGGCGGACCAGGAATTGGAAATGTGGCTCCTTACCCACCTTCAGCATTGACTTGTCCTTCCTGTGGAGGAGCCGTTTGGCAAGTGCAAGAAGAATCATTGACACTTTTCAAATGCCATGTAGGTCATAGTTATACTGCGGAGCTCATGCTGGAAGAACAGTCTGAGACCGTTGATGCAGCGGCTTGGATGCTGTTGCGCGCGATCAACGAAAGCATCCACCTGCGAAGGCAGTTGGCTGGATGGGCAAGGAGTATCGGAGGAATTGAAGAAGCCGAGTTTCACGAACAGCAGGCGATTGAGGCAGAGAGACAATCAGCGTCTTTTAGAAGTTTGATTCTGAGTAATGAAAAAGGGCGCGACTAGCGTATCTGTAGAATGTGGAGCAACAGCGATGGCAAATATTTTAGTCGTGCAAGATGTCGAGGAAAATATACTCGAGATGAAATTGAGTCTTGAACAGAGCGGTCATAATCTTTTTGTCTCGCACAGCGTAGATAGCGCAATCACTCTATTGAACGCAACGTCATTTGACCTACTGATTTGTGCTGTGTACCTCAAAAGCAGCAACGTTTTCGACCTATTGAAATTCGTGAAGAGCGACCCGGAAAGGCGTCACTTAACATTTGTGTTTTTCTGTTGCAGCCCAAAGGATATTGCAGAATACGCCTCTAGAACTATCCGCAATACCGCTATTATTTTGGGCGCAAATAAATACATTACGCATGCAGAATTTGATGCGATTCGATTTCGCACTGAAATTGAATCACTATTGCCGGATGCAAAACAAACTATTTCGAATAAATTGTAATGGCAAATGCTGACATCGCGAGGCGGAGACCCGGAAACCCGGAAACCCATACCATCATTAAACGGGGTTATGGAATGTCTCAAGAAAACACGCTACGAACTAATTTAGCGCTTTCGGAAGAAGCCCTTTCTAGACGGACGAATGAACGCGACAAATTCGAACTTGCGTTCATTGAAAGTGAGCATGAACTGTCTGCAGTTCATTTGGAATTCACCGAGGCCACTCGCCAGCACGCTGCCAATATGGCAAGTTTAGCTTTGAAGTTATCGCAGGTAAGTACTCAGCTTGAAGAAAAAAAGGCCGAAAATAAGGCGGACGCTGCTAAGCGTCTTGTAATCGAACACGAGAGAGCATGTTTTGAAAAGGTCCTTCATGATTTGAAGATCCCTCTGATCGGAGGCACAAAAATTTTGGAATACCTGGCAGCGGAAAAGGTTGACCAAAAGAAACAAGCTGAGTTATTGAATCAGATAATTGACGCAAACAAGCGCATGATTACTGGAGCCGACCATTTATCGGCAGAGTCTTTGACATTGACACAGCGAACAGCCCAATTAGATGAAAGCAACAAAGGGTTGACGGAACGCGCTGTCGATCTTGAGCATGCCAATGCCGAACTGAAAGCGATAATGCAGCAGCGGGAAGCCTTTGTTGTATCCCTCACTCATGATTTGAAAAATCCCCTCATTGGTGGCACGAGAATTCTGGAATTCATTGTGGATGGATCAATTGATTCAGATCGTCAACCAGCGGTACTGAGGCAAGTGATTAATTCGAATAAGTGCATGCTTAGAATGATTTGGAACATGTTGGACGTTTACAGATACGAAGCCGGCGCACTTATTCCCTTTCAAGAATCGGTAAATTTTGGTGAGCTGATAAAACATTGCCTTGAAGAGTTTGCTTTTGCGATAAGAGAAAAAGAGGTCGAAGTAATTTTTGAAGTTCCAGACAATTTGATAATCAAGACCGACAGGATCATGTTGCGGAGAGTTCTGACTAATTTGCTCGACAATGCAGTGAAGTTTTCCCCGCAAGGAGGACAGCTTTTTGTGCAAGCAACTTGCAATCAGCAACAACTGGGGATAGTTATAAAAGATTGCGGACCTGGAATGAAAGAAACTCAGCTTGGAAAAGTGTTTGAGCGATTTTGGCAAACGAGACATGGGCGTGAGGCCAGCACTGGAACTGGTTTAGGTCTCTTCTTGTCGAAACAAATAATTGAAACATTGGGTGGACAAATCGAATGCACGAGCATAGAAAATGGTGGCACAACATTTACTATTAGCTTGCCGCATGATGTCAAAAATTCTGAATGACGTTGAACAATCAAACTAAAAGGCGAGCTGATGACTGACCAAGAACCGAAAGTTGAACTTGCAAATCCTGAATCCAAGCTTGCCGCGAAATATACTTTTCGCATTTTAATTATGGATACAGTCGAGCATGTTAATCAGTTAAAAATTGCTTGCAAGAACGCGGGGCATTCAGTTATTCCAGCGCACACAATTAAAGAAGCATTCGCGTTCTTAGACGGCAAAAACCATGCTGATGTAATTATTTGTGCTGCTTATTTAGAAGACGAATCAATGTTTGAATTTCTCACAAGATTACGAAGTAACCCAGACCATAAGAATTCGATGTTTATGACTTTAGCACTAGAGCCTGGTCCGATGGGTATCAGGGTGAATGACTCAACGAAGCAAACGGGTAAGCATCTGGGCGCGGACGCATTTGTAAATATGCCTGTTTTTGATGCGCCATTACTGATAGCAGAAATTCAGAAACTTTTGCCTAAGGTGCCATGGCTGGAAACAGATCGCCAAAAAAAGCTAGCAGAGCGGGATATTTGAGTCAATCAGGGTTTGGCACTAACCAGATGCTCGTCATCGAGCAAATCAATTCCAGCTCGCATTAGTTTCATCTTCAGCTCAGGCAGCGCATTCTGAGCTGCTTCTTCGCCGGCGATCAGGGCGCGTTGACCTTCCGAAACTTTGCGAGAGAGTAAAGAAATGCCTGTTACGTCCGGTTGAATGCAAACATCGG
>JACMKL010000046.1 GCA_014380105.1 Candidatus Melainabacteria bacterium | reverse complement strand
CGGGGGCGATACCTATTCCGGCCAGAAGGTTCCCGGCTTCCCGGACACCCGCAGCATGGGGCGCACGCTCCGCATGTTCCAGCGCGGGCACTCTTACGGCGCTCACATTCGCCGAGAGCGTCTGTGCTGGCAGTCCGAAACATTACTCTCGATCCCGCCTCCTGCCAGGTCACGCGAAATGGTGAAGAACTAAAACTGCTTCCCACTGAATACGCTCTCCTTGAATTCTTCATGCGTCACCCGGACCGCGTGTTTAGCACCGACGACATTCTCAATCATGTCTGGAAGTCTGACTCTGAGGCGACCGCCACAGCAGTGCGCACATATATTACTCGCTTGCGCAAAAAACTCGACGTTGAAGAAAAAGTCTCAATCATCAAAACAGTGCATGGAATCGGCTATAAATTGGAATCTAGAGAAGAGTAAGTTTTTAGCGCGTCAGGTCTGCCACTAATTTTTTAGCGTAATCGGTGTCGCCGTGGCGCGGAATTTGGTTTGCAAATAAGTAGCCATAGCCACTTCTTTTTTGGCGTCAGTCGCACGACCAAGCTGTTTCAGTACTAAAGCGTGCAACTTATATGCGGGCACCATGCCAGGATTTTCCATGCCATATGAGACTTGCAACCACATCATCGCTTTTACGCACATAGCCTCCGCTCTCCTGTATTGCTTAAACTCAGTAAGCATGATGGCGCAATCCAGAGCATCGACAGCGACATCCGAATAACCTTTCTTTTGAGACTTTTCAAAAGACGCGATGCGAGTGGTGAAAATGTCATCAGCCTTTTTGTACATGCGCTTGGCGTCAGCAGTTCGACCAAATTTCAAATAAATGTTTGCAAGATGACTGGTCAGCGCCGCAGAAGTAAGCGTCGTATTTGGCTTAAGCTCAGTGTAGATGCGCAGCGCCGACTCGAAAGCGCTGGCCGCCCCTTTCCAATCTTTGGCATCCTCGCATGCTCGACCGATCGCTTCATAGCAGCGAACGGACATCTGCCCGCCCTTGCTGGATTTGTCACGTAGAGCGGCTTTCAGGGCTTTTTCAGCAAGCGCCTTCGACTCTTTGGCAAAGCCAATCGGCTCATATGAATTAGCCAGAAAAATCAATGTACGCGCCAAGCGTGGATGATAACCACCAAATGCGGTATCAAGCAAAATAGCGCCATGCTCTAAAGACGGAATGCGATTAAAACTATTTGCCTGGTCAGTGTAGGTTTCGGAAAGCGCATCAATACTCGTAAAGTAGTCTTCGTTGCTTTTAGAAGACTCTTTCAGTGTAGGCGAAAGTTTGCACAATTCCTTGAAATAAGGTTCAGCTCGCGAAAATTTCTTCTGCGCAATCATAGCGCTGGTCAGGCGCGCGATAATTTCACCACGTTCTGCAGGGAGGGCATCAGGCGGATTAGCCAGCGAAAGTGCTCGTGTGTAAGATCTTTCAGCGCCAGCGTAATCACCAAAAACTTCAAATCTGCTGCCATCATTTTTATAGCGGCGCCAACCATCCCGGTCACCCGCAGCGTCACTCGAAGCCGACAGCATCGCAAAGCAAAGAATTAGTGCAGCGGCTGTAGGTTTTCGACTGAGATTCATATATTGAGAATCATATGAAGGCTAAGCTTTTACTGGAGAAAGCGAAGATACCATATCGACGAGATATTTCTTCAACTCTCGGTCCAGGTCGGCAGGATTTTCAGTGTTAGCTCGACTGACCACATTGATGACATTGCTTCCTGTAATCACGCCATCGACGCCCAGGTCAAGCATTTTGCGGGCATGAGCCGGAGTGGAAATGCCGAAGCCTGCCAGTATAGGTAAATCCGTAGCTTTGCGAATATCGGCTATCAAATTGGACAATCTTGAGTCTTTGGTGTCATTGCGCTCGTCGACGCCCGTCACGCCAAGGCGCGAGACAAGATAAATGAAGCCCTGGGCGTGCTCAACAACTTTGATTAGACGCTCCGGTTTTGTCAGTGGCGAAACTATAAAGATCAAGCAAATGTCGTGTTTCTGCGCGGCTTCTAGAAGTTCGTCCGCTGATTCTGCCGGAAGATCCGCGACCAGAATTCCATCTGCACCACCTTCGCTTGCGCATTTGAAAAATTCGTCGATGCCCATCGCCATGATGTGATTGTAATAAACAAGCAATCCGATTGGAATCTGGCCATCCAGCTTGCGGACGCGTCCGACCAGCTTGAGAGCCTGCACAACTGTGAATCCGCTTTCAATAACTTTGTGAGCAGCCGCTTGAATAATTGGTCCATCAGCAACTGGGTCACTAAATGCGATACCCAGCTCAAGAGCTGACGCACCACTATCAATCATCGATTTCATTATGCGCAAAGATGTCTCTTCGTCAGGCCAGCCGAGTACGGTGAAGGGCATGAATGCGCCTTTGTTGGACTTTCTCAGTTCGAGAAAACGAGCCTGATATCTATTTTGCTTATCGCTCTTAGACATGCTTGGCATGTTTCATTACCTCATTCAAATCTTTGTCACCACGTCCGGATAGATTTACGATTAAGACTTTACCCTTAGCCTCACCGGCCGCCAATTTTTTCGCGACCGTCAATGCATGCGAACTTTCCAGGGCCGGGATGATACCTTCTTCTCTGCATAGTTCATGGAACGAATCGAGTGCTTCTTGATCGGTTGCATTTTCATAGACTGCGCGTCCGATGTCTTGAAGATGAGCATGTTCCGGACCGACTGACGGATAATCGAGACCGGCAGAAATACTATGCGCTTCTTGAATTTGACCTTCAGCAGTCTGCAAGACAAGGCTCTTCATGCCATGCACACAACCATAGACACCTTTCGAGAGGACAGCACCATGCTTACCGCTTTCGATGCCCGCTCCAGCCGGTTCTGCTCCGACTAATTTGACTGTAGGTTTGTCAACGAACTCCGCAAAAATTCCGATCGCATTTGACCCGCCACCCACGCAAGCCACCACATAGTCGGGCTGTCTGCCAACGCGCTCCTGTATTTGTCGACTGGCTTCTTCACCAATGATGCGTTGAAAGTGTTTGACCATACTCGGAAACGGGTGCGGACCGGCAACGGTGCCCAATAGGTAGTGCGTACCTTCGAGATTAGCTATCCAGTCGCGAAGTGCTTCGTTGATCGCGTCCTTAAGTGTACGGCTGCCAATTTTCACTGGATGAACTGTGGCACCAAGTAATTGCATTCGAAACACATTAGGCTGCTGTCTTTCCATGTCGACTTCGCCCATATACACTTCTGTTTTTATGCCGAGCAAAGCGCCTGCCATCGCGCAGGCAACACCATGCTGCCCGGCACCAGTCTCTGCGATGATGCGCTGCTTGCCCATCTTCTTGCAAAGCAAAGCTTGTCCCAAGGCATTGTTGATTTTATGGGCACCACCATGCATCAGGTCTTCTCTTTTCAGAAATATGTCTGCGCCCCACTTGCGCGAGAGATTTTTAGCGTGATAGAGCGGCGTTGGACGCCCGGCATAGTTACTAAGCAGGTCG
>JACMKL010000399.1 GCA_014380105.1 Candidatus Melainabacteria bacterium | reverse complement strand
TAATATTTGCCCTTCCATAAAACACTCAATGATGAACCAACCGCATGCGCACTAGATGCGGTGCCAGGTGACTTCCCAAAATCAGAAAGCTGCGATCCATCTATTGTTCTTATTTCTGCCAGGGGATACCAGTCTTCATCAACATTTGAATCGTAGCCAATTTGACACCAGCGAATTTTTCCTTTCTGAGGCGTTATCTCTAACAGCTTTGCTTTCCACCATTTTCCACGCCACCGAACTTCAACGACTAGCGGAATTACTTCATCCGGGAAAGTGACTTTGCTCAGCACAAAGTCTCCGAGAAAGCCATTTTCACTTACCGCGCAAGCTAACTGATTATCAATTTGCTTCATCTCGCGAGCTGAATATATTGATAAATCTTCAAAGCTGACGACGCCGTCTTTATTACTGTCAACGAATTTGTGCCCGGCAAAGGCGTCAACAATTGACTGACTAAAAGTCCAATTGCTTGTCGATTTATTATGGGCAACAACTGACGATGCCATCGCGTAGGGAATGGTCACACCAGCGCTCGCCAGCGCATCACCAATGGATCCGGACGAACAACAGTCAGCAAAAAACAGTGCTTGTTTGCCCCTAAAATTTCTCTTGATCGTAGAGGCTATTTTAGCGGTCGATATAGATGTGCCTTCACCACCGACATCATAATTTGCGAAAAAACCGTGTCCGGAAGAATCAAGCCAGCCATGACCGCAATAGTAAAAAATCAGCGTGTCGTCAGGGTTAGACTTCGCAAGCAAGCTCTGGAAGCTATCCTGAAAGTTAGCGAGAGTTGCCTCCTGGTCTTGCAGATACACGATGCGATCTGGAGATACACCTTTTGAGCGAAACAGATCTACTAATTGCTCATCACGGCGCGCTTTGGTTGTAAATTGCAAATACGACTTGTCTCGCCATTTCAGAACGCCCACAACGAATACTAAAGTCTTCGCCGGCTCCCACGAATTTTCTCGCCCGCCCCCTCTTGTTTCACCAAAAGCAGAAACACAATTGAAAATTACCTGCGCAAGCGAGGTCAAAACTATTGCTGACCTTAACTTTCTGAAAATTCGAATATATTCGCCGACCAGACGATTACCCCTTAAGAAGCTTTCCAGCGTCAAAGCGGTTTCTGATGCGCTGAGTCAAAAAGTACGTTGACGCCTTTCGACCCGGATTGCATTTTTGGTCAAGGAGCAAGTGAGTGAGTATAGATACCGTCACCCCTACTCGATATGGTTGACGCTTTGGTCCCTTGAAGAAAAAGAAAAAAAGCGCCAAAAGCTCATATGAATGAAGTAAAAGATAAAGTTTGCCGCTGTAATGCTCGTGCGCAGCCTCATTAAAGCGCGCCCAGTTAGGTTTCCAACCGTGAGCCCGAACATAATCGAAGACATGATCGATGTCAATAAGCCAGCCGGCAAAAAAGCTCGCCCATGCTGCGGGACCAGACCGATAACGCCAGTAGCTCAGCATTCCCACTCCCGCAGAAGTAATAATATGTCCTACTGTTCGCATGGCAATCGGTTTCCTGTAATATACGGCGCCGAACTTCCGGCAAAAACTGTTAACGAAATAAAGTTAGTCAGCGCTTTCGAACCACAACCACCTGCCATAATTGTGTGCGTCTGAGACGTAATGATGTATATACCCATAAACATCAGCATATTACGGCGGACACAAAATTGGTAACGCTGCCGTCGGTGAGTTTTAGGGCTATTTGCTCAAAATGATATCGATTGAAACGTTCAAAACCCAATATTGATGGCGCATTAGGACTCAAGAGAAAGCTTACTTATGGCAAACGGAAAGAAATTAATTGCATTGTCGCTGCTCAGCTCAGCGCTTTCGACCCAAATGGTGTTGGCTCAGCCAGCTCAGTCAGGGCAACCTGGACAGACAGGCGGCGCGCAGACAGCTCAAAGCAATGCGCAAGCAATCAGCATGTACAATCTCGGTCTGAACGCCTACAAGCAGGGTTCGACAGAGGCTGCGATAATTTTCTTTCGCAGAGCTTGCGACATCGACCCGAATTTGCCAGACGCCCAATACAATCTCGGCATGCTATTCCAATCTCAGCGCAGGCTGAAAGAAGCAGTACCGCGCTTCCAAGAAGTCTTGCGCGTAAAGCCTGCCGATCCGGATGCGCATTATCAATTGGCACTTTGCCTGATTGAACTCGGTCGCGGCTCTGAAGCTCGCCCGCACCTTGCCTCTATTCCACCGAGCAATCCACACTTTCCAGATGCTCAAAAGCGCGCCGCAAATATTAATGACTCAGGTGGCGCTCAGGGCAATGTTCCTCTGGCTGGCATGAATACTCAATCTCAGCCCGCTGAGATGCGCCCAGCGCCAATAGAGCAACAGCAGCAAGCGCCACCACAACAAGTGTACAATCCAGGACCGCCTCAGCAAACTTACAGCCCTTCGCCGCAGCAGGTAGAGGCTCCACAGCAGCGTTATATGCCAGCTCAGCCAGTTTACACGCCACCACCGGTGCAACCAGTCGTCCAAGTTCAGCAGACTGCACCGATCAGAAGTGCAGCAAATCCGGCTCCAGTGCTCGCGAATTCAACTGTGCGCATCATCGCCACCAATTTTAACGCACCATCTGGATTGGCATTCGATCGCACCGGCCATCTGTATATTGCAAATTTCAATAGCAATTCAATTGACCGAATCAGTCCAGATGGCAGCCGCAGCATATTTAGTTCCGGTGCCAATTTCAAAGGTCCTATCGGTGTTGCAATCGACGACTCAAACAATGTTTATGTAGCTAATTACACCAGTGGAACAATTGCTCGCATCAATCCAGCAGGCATCTCCACCATCATCGGAACCGGCTTTAAAGCACCTTATTACCTGACTATGGACAGAGACGGCAATCTTTATGTGACCCAACAAGACGACAATTCAGTCGTCAGAATGTCACTGCCCAGACCTGCACAAGCAAGCGCAATCAAGCCATAACAGCCTGTCTTCAAAGACCGCTCTAATGTTTACCCTGGTCTAATTTTTCCAGGTAATCCATTATGCCGACGCGCTCTTGCACATGCCGACGTCCGAAGAAATAATGCTGCTTGATCATCGAAAGTGGCATGCCCGCGTCGAATAAAGCAGCTGGAATTTCTCTTTCGTAAAATGCTGTGCGAATTGGCAGTCTGCGGTCCAAAACGCCCACGAATGCTTGTTTAAAATAACGATTGTCGTTAAGGATGCCCGCTATTTTCAAATCTTCGGCAGCACTCGGAACAATCGGTTTGCCGCCGTTGGCATGTTGCGCAGCATGGAAAGTTTCTTCGAACGCAAAGACAGCTGTCTCGCCTAAAATTCTTTTGCCGTTTGTGCTGGCACGAATCGCTTGCACTTCTGCCAACTGGCCAGGCGTCAGCGTTGCGCCACTGGTAGATTTTTCAGGAAATACAATTTTGTAGCCGATATCAGTTTTTGCGAAATCAAACAAAGCAACCGGAACATTTCCTTCCGTTGTAGTCATCACCAGGCGCGGTATCACAACTTTGAGTGTTTCACTTTCGCTCAATCCATTGACGATCGTTTGATCCCACTTAAATACAGCCTTTTCACTCATTGTTTCGAGTATATGAGGCAGGCTATCTGCATCCATCAAATCTTTCGCTGGTGTCTTTATGTCAGGACTGCGCGAGGCCGGATTAAGTTCGATGTCGCGCATAACCTCTGACTGCAAGCGACTATCAATCGCTTTTACAAAATCACCTTTCATCGCATGTTGTACAAAATCTTGCGCTTCTCGACGCATTTGCAAACTTTCTCTGGTCGGCTTCCACTCGAGGGCGCCCGCCTCGTCCCATTTTAAGGTCTGTTCGGCAATCAATGCGGAAGTAGGTTTTGCCATGTCGGCGTCAGTCAAAATTCTCGCTTTTGTTGACGGCGCAGTTTCTCCGGTGAAAAATTCCATCTTAGGCAGACGATTGCTTCCAGAAGAAGGGGGATTCGAAAATCCCAAAGTGAGTGACTGTTTCTCCCCAAATAATCCCCTGGCATAACCGGCTTTGACCACACCAGCGCCCAAAATCGCACCGCCAGCCATGAAGACTGAGTCGAAGGCGAATTGACCGCCGCTGCGAGCAAATTGCTCACGATTTTCTAATAATCTGTCCGTTGAATTCCAGGTATTGCCGAGCGATTGGGAGAGATCATTCAACCTGACCGGGTCAGCCAGATCTTTGACAAACGCCACTCCAAGTCCAAGTCCGATTGCCTGCCCCGCCAATTTCAACATGCCTGTGCGTCCCTGCAAGTAGGCCAGACCGGCGCCGATTGCCACCGTTGCCAGAAATGTTGGTGCGGATTGCCCGGGATTTTCAACAATGTTTTGGACGTTTTGCTCGACGCTATTGCGAATTCCGCCCACGACAACATAAGCTTCCCTGGAGACTTTGTCCCAGGTGGAATCTTCGGGCGGCGCGGCAGATGGCTGCGGCGCTTCTAACCCTCTTTCGAGTGGGGTAGATTCATTCATATTTTTTGCAGGGGCTGTCAAGAAGAAATAGCATGATAGGGGCTCACTTTTGCGCTCTCAATGGGGGAAATACGAAAAATGAAACGCCAAAGCCCGTCTAGAAATCGGCACTGGCGGGTAAATATTAAGAGGTTGGCGTCATCCGAACGTATGGAACCTGGCGATGGGATCGGCTGAAAATACAATCGGGAGCTCTGCGATGGCAGAGCACTACTCATATCTTGCCGACCAGCAAGGAAAGTTCGACTCGCCGGAAGAGAAGGCGGAGAAAGCTGAACTCGCAGGACGCATCGAACAAGCGAAAGCAAACGCCGCTCACGCTCAACCTAACGGCTTATTTGAAGATTTTGCGCGTTCTGTAGGGCACTCGGCCATTCAAACGCCACTCAACGCAGTCACACAGCTGATTGACAAAACAACCGGCACCAAACTTTTGCCCAATGTGCAAATTGGAATGCTTGAAGCACCGGCGCCTGCAGAATTTGGAACTTCAAACTATTGGGCTCAACAGTCAGGCAGCGCAATCGGGATGATTGCGCCATTTTTGCTCGCCGGAAAAGCAGTGAAGGGTTTCACCCGCGCAGGCTTAACGGAAGCTGAATTGGCAGCAAATCTTTCCAGCCGCTCAATTCTTGGTCTGACCACCAAAGAAGCGGTCATGACAGGCGCCTTGCACGATACATTTTTGCGTCCGGTTGACCAGAACAGCACTCAACCATTCTTCGTAGCCAAAGCCTTAAATGGTGCAAATGGTGCGATGACAATGTTTGCACTTTCCACTATCGGACAAAAATTCACGCCGACTCCAGGTGCTTCGACATCGCGTTTTCTTTCTCTTGTGAAAAACCCATACACTGGCGGTTTCGCATCAGGTCTGGGAGCTGGTGCCGTGAGCGCCCAGGGTCATCAATATCTTGGTAATTTGAATTTCGATTCTGCCGGTTCATTTGCTCGTTCTGCCACTGTTGATGCGAAGTTTGCCGGCTTGAAAGAAACAGCGGAAACAGCATTCACGATGGGCATTATTGGTGTCGGATTTGGTGCCTACCATAACGCTAAAGGTCGTTTCGAGAGTCCGCGTAAGAATTTTGAATGGTCAAATAAAAACGATACTGCAGATGGTGCCGCACCAAAAGAATTTAAAGTTGTTGGCGGTGAAAAAGCTGTCACAGCGGCATTAGAACAAGTCGGCAAAACCGGCGAAGCGCTCG
>JACMKL010000398.1 GCA_014380105.1 Candidatus Melainabacteria bacterium | reverse complement strand
TATTGGAGCAGCGAGATTTTCCGTTGGCAGACTTAAAGCTGCTTGCATCGGCGCGATCGGCAGGATGTACGCTTGCCTTCAAAGGGGAGCTTTTACCTGTTGAAGCAGTGAATGATGAAAGCTTCAAACAAGTTGATTTAGTGCTTGCTTCGGCTGGTGCATCGGTATCAAGGGCATGGGCGGCGAAAGCCGTTACCGCTGGTGCCGTAGTCATTGATAACTCCAGTGCCTTTCGGATGAACCCAACCGTGCCGCTGGTGGTGCCAGAGGTGAACCCTCAAGCAGCCGCGGCTCACCAGGGCATCATTGCAAACCCCAACTGCACAACAATTTTGATGGCTGTTGCAGTCTATCCCCTGCATCAAGTGCAGCCGATTCGGCGCATCGTCGCAGCAACCTATCAATCTGCTAGTGGCGCTGGAGCACGGGCAATGGAGGAAGTGAAAACACAGACACAAGCAATTTTGCAGGGACAAGAGCCTGTGGCAGAACTGTTTCCTTACCCACTCGCGTTCAATTTGTTTCCGCACAACTCCACTCTGAATGAGCAGGGGTATTGCGAAGAAGAAATGAAGATGATCAACGAGACACGTAAAATCTTTGGCACTCCTGACCTGCGGATCACGGCAACCTGTGTGCGGGTTCCCGTATTGCGGGCGCACTCTGAAGCGATTAACCTTGAGTTTGAGCAACCGTTTGATGTGGCACAAGCACGGAGTATCCTTAGCCAAGCGCCCGGTGTAAAGCTGGTAGAGGACTGGGAAGCCAATTATTTCCCGATGCCGATCGATGCTAGCGGTAAGGATGAGGTACTTGTCGGGCGTATCCGCCAAGACCTCTCTAATCCAAATGGACTGGAACTTTGGCTCTGTGGCGACCAGATTCGCAAAGGTGCAGCGCTCAACGCGGTACAAATTGCTGAACTGTTGGTGCAGCAGAATTTAGTTCGACCCGCGATCGCCCTTGCCAATTAGAGCTATGAGCAGTCAGCTAGTAATCAGCATTCGCCAACTCTTTACGTTGACTACAGTCTTTTTCTAACGACCCATTAACTAAAGCCGAAACAGTGTGGTGAATTTTGGACGTGTTTTAACTGCAATGATCACGCCGTTTCAAGATGACGGTAGCGTGGATTTTGCGATCGCCGCCAAGCTAGCCTCTTACCTGGCAGAACACGGCACCGACACGCTGGTCGTCTGTGGCACAACGGGCGAATCACCCACTCTCACCTGGGATGAGGAATACGAACTTTTTCAAGTGGTGCGGCAAGCCGTAGCAGGCAAAGCTAAGGTTATTGCTGGTACCGGATCAAACTCTACGCAAGAGGCGATCGCAGCGACCCAAAAAGCAGCTAAACTAGGGTTAGATGGTTCTTTGCAGGTTGTACCGTATTACAACAAGCCTCCCCAGGAGGGTTTGTATCAGCACTTCAAGGCGATCGCCGAAGCTGCACCAGACCTGCCGTTAATGCTTTACAATGTGCCAGGGCGTACTGGGCAGAATCTACAAGCTGAGACAGTGGGTCGCCTTGCTAAGATTGAAAACATCGTGGCAATCAAGGAATCTACCGGGAATCTTGATCAGGCAAGTGAGATTCAACGTTTGACACCACCCGAGTTTGCACTCTACTCTGGAGATGATTCCATTACTCTGCCACTGCTAGCGATCGGTGGAAAGGGCGTTGTTAGCGTTGCCAGTCATCTAGTCGGCTTGCAGCTTCAGCAAATGGTACAAGCATTTGAGACAGGTCAGCATTCGATTGCGACCAAGATCCACCTCGAGCTTTTCCCTTTGTTCAAAGCCTTGTTCATCACAGCCAACCCAATTCCCATCAAAGCGGCACTCAGACTACAAGGTTGGCAGGTCGGTTCTACCCGTCTCCCGCTGGCTGATGCCTCTACTGATTTGACTGCAACGTTAACGTCAGTAATGACAGGGTTAGCTCTACTCTAGGCACTAGCAGCGCCACAAGTTTCTTGACAACTAAATAGTTCACTACTGACATCAACGGCTTGTACTGCCGCAGACCTTTAACCGACTGACGCTAGTTTAAGCAGATCAATGCCTGCACTGAGCCAGATCGGACACACTGAAGTCTCTGCTGAGAGTGCTTTTCTCAAACTGTGTTATCAAGCCGGAGCTGCTGGTTGTAATCGTTTTAACCGCTTTTAACCGCTCTTTTTTTACTCTCTACACTTCCAATAAGGATGCTAATGACCCAAAAAACCTCTTCGCCCGCGCTGAAAATCATTCCCCTTGGTGGATTGCATGAAATCGGCAAGAATACCTGTGTCTTTGAAATCGACGATGAAATCATTTTGCTTGATGCAGGTCTCGCCTTTCCGACAGACGGGATGCACGGGGTAAACATTGTTCTGCCGGACATGACCTATCTGCGAGAGAATCGCCACAAAATTAAGGGCATGATCGTCACGCACGGTCACGAAGACCATATCGGCGGCATCGCCTTTCACCTCAAACAATTTGATATCCCTGTCATCTATGGTCCTCGCTTAGCGATGGCGCTGCTGAAGGACAAGCTCAACGAAGCAGGTGTTGCGAAACGCACAGAACTGCGAACGGTTGGTCCGCGTGATGTCGTGCGGCTTGGCAAGTCGTTTTTTGTGGAGTTCATCCGCAATACCCATTCAATGGCTGATAGCTTTACGGTTGCTATTCGTACGCCTGTCGGTGTAGTGATTCACACAGGCGATTTTAAGTTTGATCACACGCCCGTTGATGGCGAATATTTTGACTTTCAGCGTTTGGCAGAATATGGCGAGAAAGGTGTACAGTGCCTGATTAGCGACTCAACCAACTCTGAGGTGCCAGGAACAACGCCTTCTGAACGGGCTGTTTTCCCCAACCTCGATCGCATCTTCGCTCAAGCACAGGGACGCTTATTGGTCACGACGTTTGCATCGTCTGTCCATCGCATCAACATGATTTTAGAACTGGCGAAAAAGCACGGGCGAGTGGTGTCAGTGGTTGGGCGATCGATGCTGAACCTCATTGCTCATGCTCGTACGCTGGGCTATATCAAGTGCGAAGACAGTCTGTTTCAGCCTCTGCAAGTGCTCCAAAAGCTGTCAGATGAGCACGTTTTGATTCTTACAACTGGTTCGCAGGGTGAACCGATGTCTGCAATGACTCGCATTGCCAACGGAGAGCATCGTCAGGTGAAAGTCCGCGAAGGTGATACCGTTGTCTTTTCAGCGAACCCGATTCCTGGCAACACGATCGCTGTGGTCAACACGATCGACAAGCTGATGATGAAGGGTGCCAAAGTTGTGTATGGCAAGGAGCAAGGCATCCACGTTTCTGGTCACGGCTGTCAGGAAGACCAGAAGCTCATGATTGGCTTGACCCGACCCAAATTCTTTTTGCCAGTTCACGGAGAGCACCGGATGCTGGTGAAGCATTCTCAGACGGCTCAAAGTGTTGGCGTTCCAGCCGAGAATATGGTGATCATTGACAACGGTGATGTGGTTGAACTGACCGAAACAACAATGCATGTGTCGGGCAAGGTGCCGTCTGGGATTGAACTCGTTGATACGTCGCGTTCTGGCGTGGTAAACAATAAAGTGCTGCGCGAACGCCAGCAGCTTGCGGGTGATGGCATTGTGACAGTGGCAACTGCGATCGACTGGGCAGGTACAGTGATTGCGAAACCGCAGGTACACTTAAGCGGTGTTGTGACATCGCTGGAGCGATCGAAGCTACAAACATCTGTTGAAACAGCAATCAACGGCGTTTTGCGCGATCGCTGGCAAGAATTTGCCCGCCCCGTTGGCAACGATGGACAGCTTGAAATTGACTGGGTTGGTCTGCAAACGCAGATTGAGCGTGAGATTCAGCGGATGCTGCGTCGAGAACTGCAAAGCAATCCTTTGCTTGTGTTCCTGATGCAAACGCCTGAGGAGCAACCTGTCCGAGAGGCAAATCGTAGTCGCCGTCCTGCTGTCATTGCGTCGTAGACTGTTCTTGTCGGTACGGTTTGTTGAAGAACTTGAGTCGAGGTGCTATCACTAGCACCTCGACTTTTGCAATACGTCAGTAGCGATCGTGCGGTGCGTTAGTACTCACCTCATACAGCGCGATCGTGCCATGCT
>JACMKL010000397.1 GCA_014380105.1 Candidatus Melainabacteria bacterium | reverse complement strand
GCGCAATCGGCGCACGACAACTTCTGGGATTTTGTATCTCTATCGCCAGAGTCAACTCACATGTTGATGTGGGTGATGTCTGATCGCGCCATTCCACGCAGTTATAGAATGATGGAAGGATTCGGAGTTCACAGCTTTCGCTTCGTCAATGAAAAAGGCAAAGCATGTTTCGTTAAGTTCCACTGGAAGCCGCTTCTGGGAGTGCATTCGATCGTCTGGGACGAAGCACAGCGAATTTCAGGCGTTGACCCGGATTTTCACAGACGTGATCTATGGGAATCAATCGAGAATGGTGATTTCCCTGAATGGGAATTAGGCGTGCAGATCGTTGAAGAAAAAGACGAATTCTCTTTTGACTTCGATATTTTGGATCCGACCAAATTGATTCCGGAAGAAATTGTGCCGGTGCAACGTATCGGAAAACTGACTCTCAACCGCAATCCAGATAACTTTTTTGCAGAGACTGAGCAAGTCGCCTTTCACCTCGGAAATATAGTGACTGGAATTGATTTCACCAATGACCCTCTTCTGCAAGGGAGACTATTTTCGTACACTGATACGCAATTACTGAGACTCGGTGGACCGAATTTCCATGAAATTCCAATCAATCGTCCGATCGCACCAGTTCATAATAACCAGCGTGACGGACTATCGCGCCAAACCATAAATCGCGGCACCACTGCGCATATTCCAAACAGCGTTGCTGGCGGATGCCCTTTCCAGGCTGGAAAAGACATGCGTGGCTTCATCAGCTATGCAGAAAAGGTTGACGGAAATAAAATCAGAGACAGGTCAAAGAGTTTTCTTGATCACTACACGCAAGCAAGAATGTTCTGGTTGAGCATGAGTGAGCCCGAACAAAATCATATTGTCCAAGCATTCTCGTTTGAGCTATCGAAGTGTGTTCACATTGAGATTCAAGAAAGAATGCTGCTCCAACTTGCACAAGTTGATGCGGACCTTTGTGCGAGAGTCGCTGTTGGACTGGGTTTGAAGCCTAAAGCCAAAAACGCCAAAGTTGAGCCTTATCTAAACATGCAAGTGCCATCAACTGCTAATCCAAAAGATTATCAATCTGTACCTACCAAAATGGACGTCGCCCCTTCGCCGATTCTTAGTATCGTTAATGCTCCTCCGAGCGGCATTCGTACTCGCAAAGTAGCAGCATTGGCTGCTGACGGTGTCAGAGAAGCCGATATCACCAAGATGAAAAACGCACTGAAAAAAGAAGGTGCTCAACTGAAGATTGTTGGTGCTCATGCTGGAGTTTTGAAAACTCTGGAAGGCACTGAATTACCTGTTGACCATGCTCTGTTTTCCAGCTCGTCAGTAACTTTTGATGCTGTCTTTGTCCCAGGAGGCGAAGAGAGTGTTGAAACCTTGTTGGGCATCGGAAAATCAGTGCACTTCATTAATGAAGCGTTCAAGCATCTTAAAACTGTTGGTGCATCTGGTGAAGGTACAAAGATTCTTCAAAAATCTTGCATCGGTGAAAAGTTGGCGGATGCACCGGGTGTTGTGAGTGGAAAGGGCGATGTCTCCAAAGCATTCATAGAAGCAATGTATTTGGACAGACACTGGACACGAGAACTCGATATCGAGCCGCCTGTCTAAAACAACTCACTGACGTTCACTAATTATTCACTTTGCCAGGCTATATTTCAGCCGGCATGTGCTCCTCTTTAGCCTGGTGACGTGATGATAAACGTACTGAAAATAGTTTTCGCCGCAATTTTTCTGATTATGGTAAGTACAGTCTCTATCGCGTCACTGCGCGAGAATATTTTTGCGATACCATCAGTGGTGACAAGCGACCCATGGTTTGTAGCGACCCTTGTTGATGCATATGTAGGTTTTACGATTTTCTATCTCTGGGTTTGTTCAAAAGAGAAAACGCTAGTTTCAAAAGTTGTCTGGTTCTTCGCCATAATGCTGCTGGGCAATATTGCAACGTCAGCGTATGTTCTCATCGCCCTGTTTAAGCTCCGAAGTAGTGACTCAATAAGAGACTTGCTTGTCCGAAATTAGAATTCTATTTTCATCGCTCGATTCAGTGAACGGCTGACGCTACCTGTGGCAAAATGTAGGTAGAGGGTTTACCGTATGAATGAATCAGTTGCCAATTCCCAGCCCGAAGATTCGTTAAAGCTAATGAAACTGGCGCAGAGCGAAGCACGCCGTTCTGGACACAGTTACGTCGGAACAGAGCAACTGCTACTTGCTCTGATAGCTCTTAAAGAAAGTCTGTCGGGAGAGGCGCTAGAAGGCGTGGGCTGCGAGCTTGAGGCTACCAGAGAGGCAGTTGAGAGGGTTACGGGCAAAGGCGCCGGAGCTCCTGGAGCCGCCTCTAACGAAATTCCATTTACACCTGCGGCTAATAAAGTTCTGGAAAACGCTTACACCGCTGCCTGCGATTTGGGGCACGAAAAGATTCAGCCCGAGCATATTTTGCTCGGCTTGTTGGCGCTTACCAATGGTGTCGCCATCCAGGTCTTGGAAGACATGGATGTAAATCAGACTGAGTTGCGCGATGTTCTTCTCGAAATGATCAAAAGTCGCAATTAGGCGGCAGTGACGAAGAAATGGCTTAGGTAGAAATTTGTTCCTCTGTCACAATCGGGAAGCCGAAGGCTGCGCGAATTTGCTTCGTCGCGCTGGTCATTGCCAGATTCCCCGATTCTGTCTCTCCAAACTTGAAGATTTCGCTAGATTCTTTTTTTGATCCTTGAAATGAAAATTTCCATGTAATTTCGGTCTCATTTCCGACTGCATCAAATACAAAATCAGCGTCTACAAATACATAGATATCTTTTTCAGAAGTGTATCGCCCTCTAGCAATACAAGTAAAAGTATTTGCTTGAAATTTTCCATTCTGCTTATCGTAACCAGTCGTTATCCAGAGCGGTTTACTGTCATCGATCCGCTCTAGAGATTTTTCAAGTTTAGCCATGGATTCTTCTACTGTTCCACTTACAGTAATTGGGTTTGGCGTTTGTCGTGTACCCATTACTGCAAAATTTTCTTTATTCGTTTTTTGCTTATCTGTCCAAAGCATAATTTCCATGCCTGTCATCAAAACACAAAGGATGCCGATCAGACCCTCAATCCAAATTGGCATTCCTTGACTTGGACCGCCCTTTTGCAGAGTAGTCCAAATAGAAATTGCGCCGAAGAGAAGTGCGAGATAAAGAATGCCTAGAATGGTCTGTCGCATGCTCGCGTCGTTCATTCGACCGCCTTATCCGTGAGTTTTATTTGAACTATCAAACCGAATATGTTCAAAGGACAAAAAGTCGCAATTAAGCGGAAAAGTTTTTAGACACCAACTGAATAGCGTCTGACATTCTGTCGCCTTCTTCTGACTTGGCCTTTTCTGAAGGCTTGTACAAGAAAAAGATTTCAGGGGAGAAGCGGATGTCGATGCCTTTTGCTTTATCGCCGAATGTCACCACAATCACGCCTGCTGGAGAGACAAACATGCGCGGCTCTTGTACTCCGGATTTTGCTTCTTTCTTCAGGACATCGAAGAAGTTTTTGATAGCGACGAAGATTTCAGGTGACGGTGCTTTGTCACCTTCTTCTGGATCTTCGTAATCGTCGGCATTCTTCTCAATTTCTGCCAATTTTTCGCATGCTGTTGTATACCACTTTGGGTTGGCACCGTTCGCTTCTGGCATTATCGTTCTCCAATTCTCAAGATGTAAACAGCAAAACTAGCAAAAGGTGTTTATATCACGTTCGCGGGCATTGTCACAGGGGCAGTAGGTAAGTATTCAAGTCCGAAATGTCCTTGTACATGCCCTGTAATACAGCCCGCAGCTCGACAAGCAATTCAGATCTCAGCTTCAAAAGGTCAAGAGAAACTCTCTTGTCTCTAGTTGAGG
>JACMKL010000396.1 GCA_014380105.1 Candidatus Melainabacteria bacterium | reverse complement strand
AGGGTTCTGGGCGGCGCCTAGAGCCTTCTCTACCTGGACCGATCTCCCCTTTCACGCGAAACCGCGAGTTCTCCACTGCATCAAACGGGAGGCTCGCTCGTGGTCAGAGGCAGAAATGGCAGGGCGTTTGCTACATCAAAAGTGATCCGGCGGCGATCGAATCTGCCGGTGTGGTCCGTGGCGTCATAAATGGCACCAAGCAAGTGAGGCGCGCGATTGACGAGATTGATATATTGGCGCGAATACATGGAGCGCATGAAGGGGCTGACGTAATCGAGAACATCGATGTTTTTGATTTCAGCTGCGGCGCCCATACTCTGTAGGGAGTTTGTCAGTGCTAGGGCAGCCATTGTGTGGCCAGCGCCTGCAGATGCAGATAAAACCATAATTTTTCTAAGCATATTGCCTCACCCGGTAACTATTGCTATTTAAGCGCGGTACGGGGCTGAGAGGGGTGTTGGCCAAACAGAACACAAACTGTTTCGACCGTTTCAGTCTGGTTTTTGTGGGGGAACATCTAAGGTGGGACTGTCAGCTTCGCGCACATTATTGGTCGGTTAGAGGACACAAATGCCACTTGTTTTTCTGCACGGTGTAAATGTTCGCGAAGGCGACGAGTATGAGCATGATCTGGAGTTGCGCAATCGGCTGTTTGCAGACGTATTTTTTAAAATTTTGGGAAGAAACGTCCAGGACTCGGCGATTTTAAATCCATATTGGGGGGAATTGGCACCCAGCGCTTCAGCTGGCAATCCTTTTCTACCGAAAGTGCAATTTAAGTCAATAAGGGAGCACAGACAGCAGTTGCGCGCCTTTATTCCGGAAGCAACTAAGAAGATGTTGGGTATTTCTGCCAACCCACTATTAGCTCTTGCACGTTCGGGATCGATGGAAGAGATGCTCGACCTGGTTGTTTCTATTGCTCATGATGACGTCAAAGACGTCAAAGATAAGCAGGTAAAGCTTAAAGGCTTAAGCAAATTTGCTTATCAGACAACACGCTGGCGTCAAAAATTTTCGGGTCGAAAGCAGCAGCTCGACTGGTTAAATGACATTAAGTCGGATGAAGAGCTAATCGAAAAACTGCAAGAAGCTACTGACCTTTCACCGGCCGAATTCAATTTGAAAGCCTCCTTAAATGTGAAAGAATGGCTTCACAACCGACTTGAGCTGTCGAAAGAACGAATTAGAAATCGTGTTGATCAATCTCGGGAAAGAATTAGAGACCGCGTGGAACTCTCGCGCGAACGAATTCAAGCGCGACTGCAATTGTCGAAATTGCGTATTGGCAAAGCTCGTAAAATAGCCAGAGTAAGCGCTAAAGTTACTGTTGCTTCGGCTCGAAAAGTTGCCACTAATATGACGGCAGCTACAATTACCAATCCGGCACGACGGATATTTCATTCACAACTTTCTGCATTTATCGGTGACTCTTTCTTCTATTTTGGCACTCGTGGTGACCGTTATCATCCAGGTTCTGTCCCAGATGTTTGTATCAAAGCAATAGAAGATGCTGCAAATATGCGCACGGAAGAAGATCCGGATTTGATAGTGGTGGCACACAGTATGGGCAGCAATATAATTTGCGATATCACTTCACATTTTGCACCACAACTGGAAATTGATCTTGTCATCACGGTGGGTGCGCAGTTTCCACTATTTGCTGATCTTGATATGTTTCCAGGATTTTCTGCTGACGAAAGACCAATCCCCAAGCCGGTTTCGGCGATTAATTGGGTCAATTTTTATGACCCTAATGATTTTCTGGGCTATGCAGCAAACGGTGTTTTTGAAGGCATCATTGATGTGCCTTTTCCAAGTGGTAAATTTGGTGTGACAACGCACGCAGACTATTTTAAATACGTATCTTTCTACGAATTGATGGGGTCAACGATTAAAGATGTGCTGGATAATCCGCAGTAATCAGCATGGTGTATCATTTTCGAAAAGGGGAGAGGTTTGATGCTGAAACAACTGACAGGCACCCTGATTTTGCTAACAGTAAGTGCGAGTTTTTTGACAAGCTGCGCTTCTAAAAAAGCTGATGTTGATATGCAAGCTAATTTACCGCCCGAAGAGAGATATGTAAGCGGCAAAGGCATCTATGCGATCAAATTTGGCAAGCGACCTTGGGAATTTTCAGAGATGCGCTATGGGCGTGTATATGAGACTGCCAATTTGGAAGCGAAACTGGGGAAGCTCAAAGTAGCATTTTGTGATTTAAAAGAATTGCCAAAACCGCCGTACGATTTGAAAAAGCAGAATGCGATTTTGGATGAAGATTGCGTTAAATTAGCAGAAACTTTGAAAGCGACCCAAACTGAAAAGAAAAATTTGACCGTATTTGGATGTCCGACCCGAGACATACGAGGCACTCTCAACAGCGGAATTATGCTTGGCGGGCAGTATCGTTCCAGACTGCTGATATCAGACAGGCGACTGTACGAGTTAAGCGCCGTAGGCACGCAGCAGTTTGTTGACTCGCCGGAAGTAAATCAGTTTTTCGCGACATTTGATATTCCCAAAAGCACTGCCGAGTCAAAAGTTGAAGATGCTAAGGCTGCTCCGTGAGAAATTTCTGGTGTTTTGCCACCATCGTCATAATTCTGATTGTTTCTCCAAAAGCCTTAGCACTAAGCCCGAGCGAGCAGGAAAAACTGCAAGTGTTGTTGCTGCGTGCTAAGCAATATCGCTCTGTCCTCGAAATCGATAAGCAGCTTGTGGCGCTCAATGAAGCTCTGCAGATTGACCCCAAAAATACTGACATTTTAGACTTGCGCGCCAAGGCTTATCGCGATATTACTAGGTACGATAAAGCAGTTGAGGACTATACAACTGCGATAAAGATTTCGCCGAAAATAAACTTTTTTCGTGACCGTGCCAACTGCTACTTCATGGTGAAAAATGGTGCAGCATCGATTGCCGATTACACAAAGGCATTATCTATGAATATGAGTGATGCTGCTGTTTGGCGGTCGCGCGGGCGCACATACATGCGCATGAATAAAGACACTGAGGCAATCCGCGATTTTGAAAAGTGCTTGTCTCTAATTCCGCCGCATACGGATAGGCTGGAGCATGAAACTATGAATGTGCTTGGCAAACTTTATTTAAAAACGCATCAATTTGAAAAAGCCATCACTTTATTTACTAAATTGATTCGCAATTTTCCTGATTTAGGAAAGGGCTATTACGGACGAGCTGAAGCTTACAAAAACCTTGGCAAATTGGATTTGGCAAAGGCTGACGAAGCAAAAGGACGCGAGATGGACTATTTACTAGACCCTGGTCTCAAACCGCGCAAATAAGCGCCTGGTCTTGTGACGTTGTATGCTTTTACTCCCAAGAACTCGGGAGTCTAGTCAAACAAATGCCACGTGGAGCCAAAATAACTGGCGTTGTACCTATGCTCTGGGTGCCTGACCTGACTGATGCAGTTGAATATTATGTGGAAACGCTTGGCTTCAAGTGTGACGCTTTAGAACCAGATGGTCACTGGGCGCAAGTAACCAGAGACGGTTTTTCACTGATGTTTGCCCTCCCCTACGAGGGCTGGGATTTCGAAGAGCCTGAGTTTACGGGCTCTATTTACTTCCGCACAGACAAAGTCGATGCCATATGGAAACGTATAAAGGCAAAGGTCAATGTTTGTTATCCAATAGAAGATATGGATTACGGCATGCGCGAATTTGGAATTTACGATGTAAATGGCTACTTACTGCAGTTTGGGCAGCCTGTAGAGGCGGAAGAGGGGGAGGACTGAGAATCTAAGGCACTTTTATGAATTTTTATTTTCCGAACTATTCGGAAAAGTGGAATTTATTTAGGAAAGTCGAAAGCGCGGGTTACAGTGAACTCCTCAAATGTTTCAGGCGGGAGATACCAATGAAGCGCACAGCATCAGCCGAATGGCAAAAAGGTCTTAAAGACGGTAAAGGCACAATCACAACAGAAAGCAAAGTATTGGAAAACACCCAGTACAGCTTCTCAACCAGATTCGAAGAAGGCAAAGGCACCAACCCTGAAGAGTTGATCGCAGCTGCTCACTCTGGTTGCTTCTCGATGGCTTTGTCCGCACAACTCGGCGAACTCGGTCTCACAGCAGACAGAATCAACACCACTGCAACCGTTAAACTCGAAAAACTCGAATCAGGTTTTGCAGTAACCGAAATTCACTTGGAAGTTGCAGCCCGCATCCCAGGCGCAACCGATGAGCAATTCAAGACAGCAACCGAAAATGCAAAAACCGGCTGCCCAATCTCTAAATTGTTCAACGCCAAAATCACAATGGACGCTAAGCTCGAAGTCGCAGCTAAAGCGTAATTCTGATTTAGATTTCGATCTTGAAATCAATAAAAGGAGCGCCTCTAACGGGGCGCTCCTTTTTCCTTTAAGCGCAGAGAGCGCTGTAGCACTCTCTACATCAAGATATTGTCGACTGCGGCAAGTGGCTCTGGCAGATTATCTTCGCCAAGCATTTCGCGCAAATCGATTTCGATGTTGCGGCAAATCGCTGACATCGGAATATCATTGAGGTTGCGCTCGAAAGGATTTTCACTGGTGTCACCAACTTTTTCCATGGTTGTGAATATCCAGGCAATTAACATGGTGAAGGGGATGGTTAGCCATGTTATCTCTGGATCGAGCTTGTAGAATTCTCCAATTAACCCAAAAGGCAACAAGAAAATGAAGATGTCTACGAATACTTCACTGAAGTAGGCGTATTGACGAGGAAACGGAAAACTCTTAATGCGCTCTGCTTTTCCCTGGTGCGCGTACAAGTCGGCGCACATGCGCATTACATCAGAGTGCTCGTAGCCATCCAACCAGCCTCGGTCTTTCATGCTGGTCAGAATTTGCATTTGCGCCTTGAGTAATTCTTTGGCAATATTTTTAGACGTCAGAAAGTTGGTAACTTCCTCCGGCGAACAATGTTCCGTTAATGTGCCAAGCACTTCTTCCTCAAAGGGAATTGATGGAAAGCATTCTTTACTCATCCGTACGTATAAGTCTGTGTCATCCCAGACGTTGCGCTTTCGCAGTTGTATTCGGAGTAAATTCACAAATGCAATTTGCTTATGTATAAATCGCTTTGCCTCATCCTGCGCGCCATCGGTGCGGCTGACTGCAAGAATATATGCTGCAATGGAACGACTTGTATTTGTTATTTCACCCCAAATTTTGCGGGCTTCCCAGAGCCTGTCATAGGACGAGTTGTTTTTGAAACCGACATAGAAAGCCACTGCCGTGCCAACGGTGGCAATCGGCAGAAATGGAATGGCAATTTTCCGCAAGCCCACATATTCAAATAGTACATATATGATGCTTGCGAAGACGGCAATGACACACATCTGCTTCCATGAAAAAAACCAGATGATTTCCGGATCGATTTCTCTCTTTACATACATTTAGAACGGGCTCCATTGTCGATGCTTACTAGGTTACAGCTCTAGGGCGACTGAGTCGATTGCTTGTCAACCGGTGGTTGTGCAGCAAGCCAACGTATAATTGCTTTCTGCGTGCGAGGCTCGCATGCATTTCTGGAGAAGTGGACCGATGCCAAGTTACGTTATTGTCTGGGAATTTCAGGTTAAGTCCGGACAGGAAGAGAATTTTGAAAACATTTACGGTGAAGATGGCAGCTGGTCTGAACTTTTTCGCAACAGCACTAACTATCAGGGCACGAAGCTGATCAAAGATATTGGTCAGTCCGCGCGTTATGTCACACTTGACCATTGGACTTCCGAGTTTGATTTTGAGCGCTTTCGTAAAGAAAACAAAGACGCTTACGAAAAAATCGACAAAAGCTGTGAGTCCATGACTGACAGCGAGACATTGATCGGCAAGTTCTACATGCTTGGACCAAACAGTTAAAAACATTAGCTAGAGCTTGGAACTGTTGCGCTGTCGAACACGTCGCCTCGGAGCTACACAGGGGATAGTATTCGATGGATTTACCATTCAAGCCGCAGCATTTAAAGCGTTATAAAGAAATCACTCAGTTGATGCTGAAAATTGCGCATCCTGACTGGTTGAAGAAAATCGATACGTCTTCGCATGTCTTTGTTAATAACCTTCCAAACGCGAGTCTTGAAGGCATTCTTGCCGGTAAATTTGGTGCAGCCGCAAACGCTGAATTGGTGTCTGAAAATGGTGGCAGTGCTTTTAGCAGCAGTGCCGGACCGCTTACGCCAAGACCGGGAAGCGCTAGTCTCTATCAGTCTTTCAGTCCACATGATGACGATCCGTTGCAGCCTCCTACAGAAAATGAAATTGCGCAAAGTCAGGAATTACTGGCAGAACTCGAGAGAATGGGTCCAACATTTGTGCGCTTGGGTCAAGTCCTGGCATCGCGCCCAGATGTATTGCCGTCTTCGTATTTGCCCGCTTTGTCGCAATTGGGCGACCACAGTGAGGCAATGGCACTTGATGTGGTCAACAGTGTTTTTGTGACTGAATTCGGACAGAGTTCGGCAAGTCTGTTTCGCAATTTTCATCCGATACCACTATCGGTATCACCTTTTGGTCAAACTCATTCTGCGACTCTCCATGATGGGCACAAAGTTATTGTTAAAGTGTTGCGCCCAAACGTTCGCCAGCAGGTACTCGACGACCTGGATGCCTTTTCTGAAATTGTTCGCTTCTATGATCAGTATACGCATATTGCAAAAGATTTTGATATCTACGGAAATTTGACAGTTTTTCGCAAAATCATTTTGTCCGAATTAGATTTTCGCCAGGAAGCTCACAGCTTGCGGGCAATCAAAGAAAATTTGAAAGATCTCGAATTCATTATTATTCCGACTCCTGTCGATCAATTTTGCACAACGCGCATTTTGACGATGAATGTAATTGAAGGAAAAAAGCTCAGTGAAATAAATTCTGTTGGTTTGTCTCGTGTGAGAAGAGGCAAACTGGCCGAGCAAGTCTTCTACGCATACATGAAACAAATTCTTGAAGATGGCTTCGTGGATGGAGATCTGGATCCCGATAGCGTGTTGGTCACGAAAGAAGGAAAAATAGGACTTCTCAATTTTGGTATGGTCGTGCGTATCGCTCCTGAAGTCCAGGAGCGTCTATTGCAATTATTAGGCTCCGTCGCCGAATCTCGTCCAGAAATGGTGAGCGATATTATTTTGTCTCTCGCCGAAAAAAGACCCAACGCAGACGATTCAGGTTTTCGCAAAGCGATTTGTACTCTCGTGCTTGTGCATCGAGACATGGCTGTCGAACATTTGGAATGCGGTCGTGTCTTTCAAGGCATCGCACTGGAAGCCAGTCGCTGGGGATTTGATTTGCCGGCAGAAGTAGCTATGCTCGGCACTGCACTGGTAAAAGTAGACGAAATTAGTCATCTTATCGATCCTAATTTCGATGCCAACGCTTTCATTCATACTTCAATTTCTGAAATCATGAAGCGGCGAATGGCTAAGGCTCTTTCGCCTATTCATCTCTTTCAGAATGCTATGGAAACAGCTGGATTTCTCGAGCGACTCCCATCAAAATTGAGCCAAATTATTTCGTCTGTAGCAGACAATGATCTGCAAGTCACTGTGCACGCAATCGATGAAAAGGTCTTGATTAGCGGATTTCAGAAGATAGCAAACCGTATCACCACCGGCTTGATTTTAGCCGCTCTGATTATGGGTGCTTCTAATTTGATGCAAGTGCCTTCTAAATTTATGCTTTTTGGCTATCCGGGAATCGCCATGCTTTGTTTCCTCTTTGCCGCAGGGGTGGGATTTTTTCTTGTCCTTGAAATTCTGATTGGCGATAGAAAGCGTCAATAGCGTTCGAACTGGAAAAGTCCGAAACTATTTCTGAAGCGCTTCAACTTTAGGCTTCGAATTGAGTCTATCCAGTGTGTGTTTGCGCTTGTCGAGCCAGAACGAATATTGCTGTGGCCAATCGCTGTAAGAATTTTTCTCGTCCACTTGACCAAGTTCTTGCTGCGCGTGCAGAAACCAGAATGGCTCATTTAGTGCTTCTCGCGCCAGGGCAACGAAATCGGCTTCGCCATCTTCAATGATTTTTTGTGCCTGGTGAGCTTCGACAATCAGTCCGACGGCTGCGGTTTTAATATCTGCTTGTTCTCTAATTGCTTTTGCATACGGAACTTGGTAGCCGAAGTCCGGATGAATAGTAGTTTTCCCTGGCTGTCCACCGGACGAGCAGTCGATTACATCAACACCAATTTTCTTCAATTCTTTTGCGTAGGCGATTGCATCTTCAATAGAAAATCCACCTTCAACGCCATCAATGGAGGACACTCTCACAAACATCGGTTTGTCAGCCGGCCACGTATCGCGCAGTGCTTGAGCCACTTCCAGAGGAAAACGCATTCTGTTGTCCAGCGAACCGCCGAAATTATCTTCACGACGATTGGCAATCGGAGATAGGAAGGACTGAAGCAGATAGCCGTGAGCATTGTGCATCTCGACCACTTCAAAGCCAGCTTTGAGTGCACGTTTGGCAGCTGCCACAAAGTCGTTTTTGACCTTTTCCATGTCTCTTTCGTCCATCGCTTTAGGCACAACCCAGCTTGGATCAAATGCAATAGCGCTTGGTCCTACTGTCGCCCATGGTTTTTCGCCGATGGCAATTTCTTTCTCAGTAAGCGCTCCGCCACCTTCCCAGGGGCGTTGTGTGCTCGCTTTTCTACCGGCATGCGCAAGCTGAATTCCGGGAGTGGTGTTGTGCGCTTTCATGAAATCAACGATTCTCTTGAGCGGCTCGATTTGGTCGTCATTCCACAAACCTGAGTCACCGTGAGTGATACGTCCTTCTGGTGAAACACCCGTCGCTTCAATAAATATAAGTCCGGCGCCGCCTAGTGCAAATTTGCCGATGTGCACCAGGTGAAAATCATTCAGTATTCCGTCAGTTGCGGAATACATGCACATTGGTGAAACAATCGTGCGGTTGCGGATTTCGACGTCGCGCAGTTTTATTTTGTCGAATAATTTTGGCATTGCGAGATTCCTTTGATTTCTTAGGACTTTTCTTCGTGATATTCCATTTCAGTATTCACATCCCAAATATTGTCTTTGGTCTTGATGCCTTCCACGATATTGTCTACGGAGACCATGGCGGTGAGCATCGAGTGGTCCTGATTGTTGTATTTGTGCATGCCATTGCGCCCAACCAGAAATAGATTTTCAAATTTGTTGATGTATTTCTGAATTTCTTCGAAGCGATCGTATGTTCCAAAGTAGCCCGGATAGGTCTTTGGCATGCGAATGACCATGGCGTCAATCACTTCGTTTTTGTCAATGATGCCAATTTTGTCTAATTCAAATCCCGCTAATTCAATAATTTGAGCGTCAGTCATGGTCCAGATAGGATCGGTGCAATAGCAGAAATATTCGCAGCCTATCCAGACTTTTGTAGGGTCTGCAACCATGCCTGTCCCCAGTTGTTCCAGATTTGCATGCGTCCAACCAACACATCGGATTCTTGAATATAAATCCAATTATCTTTAATCAATTGTTTGCCTGTTGGTGTGTCGTCGCTTACTTTGAGCTTGTTGACGAGCAATCCGACTTCGACGAAATCTCTATACACAAGCCCGTCGCTGACTTCTTTGACGCTCGGCGGAACAGTTTCGGAAATTGCGTCCACAAGTTCCTTTATTGGCATCGAAGAAAAGAAATAGTCGCCCTCAAATGTCTCTTTTTCGCCAGTCTGAGAGTTTCTCACCTCAACAGACTTAACAAGATTGCCTTCAACATTGATACGCTCGACATTTAAATTATGGTGAAACTCGCCGCCTTGCTCTCGCACTTGATCGGCAGCAATGTCCCACATTTGACCGGCGCCCAATTTTGGGAAAAGAAATTGCTCAACTAGAGAAGTCTCAGTATCTTTCTGACGAATATCGCTGCCTTTCGGCACCATTTGTTTAGCTGCGTGCGCAAGAGCCTTCATAATATTGAGCCCTTTTATGCGCTGCGCGCCCCATGCTGCGCTGATTTGATCGCACGGTGTTCCCCAAACTTTCTCTGTGTAATCTTTGAAAAATGTCAGGTAAAGCTCGCGACCAAAGCGGTTGATCAAAAATTGTTCTAAATTCGTCTCGGGCTTAATTGGAAAAGCCATTGCCCGCAAATAGCTAAAGCCGATGCGCATCATGCGTGGAATGCCGAGATTGAGAATGGTTTGAACTTTCAGGCTAATCGGATAATCGAAAAACTTGCGCAAGAAATAAATACGGGTCAAGCGCGAAATAGTGATCATGACGCGATCTTCTTTATCCGCGTCGACGCTTGGTCCCTTACCTTCAATCGTGCGTGATTTATTTTGATAACTAATTTCTGTTGGACCGTCATTGGTGGCGGCAAGCGGAATCATTTTCATCCACCAGTCCATGACGCGGTCAGACTTCGAGAAAAATCTGTGCGGACCGATGTCGATGCGGTTGCCTTTGTAATTTACCGTGCGCGCCAGTCCGCCGATGCAGTCGTCTTTCTCGATCAGCACAGGCTTGACCTGCGTGCGAGAGACCAGCTCGTGAGCTGCTGTTATTCCAGCTGGACCTGCGCCGATGATGACGGCGACCTTGTCAGGCATTATCTAGGGTGTCCTTAGTAAAATTCAAAGCTGTCAAAAGATATGTGCCCGGGTTGATGCCCAGCCTTGCGCTAATCACTTCGCATGTTACCAGAAGGCAGCCAGGTCGGGATGGGTGGAGGGCTTGCCATTTTACTTCTCGCCTGTCACTAAACCTTTGCGGCTAGCGAATCTGAGCACTGCGCGGCGCAAATTCAAAAACTCTTTGTGAAAACCGTTGGCAACCATTTCTCTGTAAGCAGTATCGAATGTGTGACCATGGGCTTCCATGCGATAAATACAGACCATAACGCCTGTGCGATCCTGTCCATGCAGGCAATGTACGAAGATAGGATGCTTTTCGGGCGCCATTGCAACATCCAGAAATTCTTTAATAGCGGACTCGCTGGGTTCTTGGAAGGGCGTAAGCGGAATGCTCAGGTAGCCAAGACCCAGCTTTTCCAGAATGGCTGCCTCTCGCTCAATCTGACCAGGCTCTTCCCTCAGATTGATAATGGTCTTAATCCCTTTCGCTTTCAACTCGGCAAAACCTTCCTCCGACGGTTGTCCGCCGGAATAAATTTCCTCTGCAACCTGTCTCAGGTTGGGTGTGGGTTTGGTCGGATCGTAAGCGAACATGGGGTGCGGGTGCTTGCTAAATCAATCCAGTTATACCCGCATCGTCCAATTTCCCACGAATTTATCAGACGTTTCTGTAACGTCCGGCAAGAAGTCGCCTTCAATCGAGGACTACCTGCTGAAAAGGCTGGATAATATACCAAAGCATTTGAGGAGACTTCTAAAGTGACCGGAACTCAGACAACGTCAGGCACTAATAACAAATTGCCCGATAACGCACTATCGGACAGCATTGCCATTCTCGATTTCGGCTCCCAGTACTCGCAGCTAATTGCTCGGCGCGTGCGTGAGGTCAATACTTTTTCGGAACTCTTGCCTTACAGCACAAGCGCAGAAGAACTGAAGCGTCTTAATCCGAAGGGCATAATTTTAAGTGGCGGACCAAGCAGTTGCTATGAGGCGCATGCTCCCCAGCTCGACCCGAAGGTCTGGAAGCTCGGCATCCCTGTTTTGGGCGTCTGCTACGGCATGCAATTGATGGCACGTGACCTGGGTGGCACCGTTGAACCGTCAGATGTGAAAGAGTACGGGCGCGCGATGCTTACGATTGTTCATCACGGCAGTCTTTTCGAAGGTCTCGAAGCTGAGATGGAAAGCTGGATGAGCCACGGTGACAGTGTAACCGTGTTGCCGACTGGATTTTCGACAGTCGGGCGCACTCTGGCGACACCAGTGGCAGCAATAGCTGACGATGAGCGCAAATATTACGGCGTGCAATTCCACCCGGAAGTCGTCCACACTCGTGGCGGGCAGAAGGTCATTGAAAATTTCGTGACGGGCGTCTGCCGTTGTACGCAAAGTTGGACCATGAAGCAATTTATCGATCACGCCATTGCTGAAATTCGCGAGAAAGTAGGCGACAAGCGCGTATTGCTCGCTTTGTCCGGCGGTGTCGATAGTTCGACTCTGGCGTTTTTGCTGCACAAAGCAATTGGCGATCAACTCGTTTGTATGTTTATCGACCAGGGATTTATGCGCAAAAACGAGCCCGAATGGCTGGTTGATGCATTCGAAAACAAATTCAAAATTCATGTGCACTTCATCAAAGCTCGTGAACGTTTCATCAATAAATTGGCCGGAATTACTGAGCCTGAGGAGAAACGTAAAACAATTGGCGCGGAATTCATTCGGGTGTTTGAAGAAGAATCGAAGAAACTCGGTAACTTCGACTATCTCGCTCAAGGCACACTGTATCCAGATGTTATTGAATCATCCGGTACGCAAATCGACCCTAAAACTGGCGAGCGCGTTGCTGTAAAAATCAAATCACACCACAACGTTGGTGGGTTGCCTAAAGATCTTCAGTTTAAATTGGTTGAGCCTTTCGCAAAACTATTTAAAGACGAAGTGCGCAGGGTGGCAATGGAATTGGATGTGCCGGAAGGCATTCGGGTTAGACACCCATTCCCGGGTCCTGGTCTGGCAATTCGTGTCCTTGGTGAAGTCACTAAAGAGCGTCTAAAAACATTGCGTGAAGCCGACTGGATTATTCGCGAAGAAATTAAAGCGCACGGACTTTATCGTCAAGTCT
>JACMKL010000395.1 GCA_014380105.1 Candidatus Melainabacteria bacterium | reverse complement strand
ATTCAAAGTTATTCTGTTTTTGTAACCGAGAGGCGCGCCGAATCCTCCAGCGCCAAAAGCATGAAAGCACTCAAGCAAGAGTTCTATACCCTCTGCGGCTTTGCGTTGCATCTCGATTAAAAAATTTGGGGAAGATGGGGCTGTTCCTTACCGAAAGGTAGGGAGCAGTTCTACATTTCAGACATATTGCCTAATCTTAAATGTGCGGGGTCATAGTGCCTCAAATTTGAATGAATGTGGTGGCACTTATTGTTAAAAATACCGGAAACCCTGTACTGAGGAGAAAACTTAATCAGTCAACCGTTTGATTTTCGTCAAAATTTCAAGCATTGACTGATTAAATTTTGTCGAAATTTAATCAGTCAGCGGATCATATTTTGGCGCTGGCGTGCAGTTTTGAAGACTTTTTAGCTAAGTGCTTATTTGCTTTTTTGATTGAGTATAGAGGTTCGACTGTCTCATTTAATCTCTCGATGCAAAGAGGGTGGATGAGCAATGAAGTCTATAGAAACGGCGTGCATAAAATGGGGGCTTAATTTACTATGCTAAGTAGTATAAATGGGCGAAAAAAAACAAGTTCAGCAAGCAAAAAAGATTTGCCAGCTGCACTTGCTTAAGGGTTTGGAATGCCGACTCGGCAAGGCAACAGGAGAGCCTTGTGAGCTGCTCCTGAGTGCCTTACTGCCGGTTGGTCAGTTGTTCTGGATCTGCTTGTCGGTCCACTGGCTCTGCTTCAGCACACGGCCTCCGCGATAGCGCAGCGCGATGTAGTAGTTCGGACCGCCGCAGTGAATCGTGTGTTCGACATATTCCTCGAGCACGCGACCGTTGCGCATCGTGTAGGCGCGCAGCGGAGCGACAGTGTCGACATAGGAGCCGGCGATTTGACCGATGACTTCGGTGCCGATGACCGCCGGGGTTTTGAGGTTGCGGAAAGTCTCCACCTTGCCGTTCGGGAAGGTGATGGTGCCTTCCACGACCGCGTCGAGCATCCGTGCCACGCACTTCTTGCCCCAAGCATTCAAGCCATGATAGTGATCGAAACGCATAGTAAATTCCTTTCGCGGATTTAACCGCTCAGTTGTTGATGAGAGAGACCTAGAACGAAACGCGCTTCACCGAAGACAAACGAGAATTCGCTCGCCTTCAGTTTGCGCAGATGCCACCACATCCGGTTACAGCCACTGCTTGACCAGATGAAGCAGCTGACCGAAATCCGACGCGCAGGTCAGGTCGTTGAGACCTTCCTGAAACATACCGTGATGAGCGGCAAGCTCCAGAACCGTTGCGTTGAATCCGGCAAGCAGACCGAGTTGCTTTTGACCTTCCGTCATTTTGAAACGCAAGGCGTGCAGCTCGGGTACATTCGGCGTGATGCAGATGTCAGCGACGCCGCTCGTATCGATGGCAACCCGGTTCGCCTTGTGGCAGAGAAGCCGACGACTCAGGTTGATGAGGAAGTTGTTCTTCCGCGAATCCTTGCCAGACGAGACACAGCTAACAACCATGCCTTCATCAGCGAGGAAATGCTTCCGCACCCAGGCGACAGGAGTGCCGCCGAAGGGGCTGAGAGCGCCATCGAAGAGATAACGACCGCGATACTCGACCGCTTCCAACAACCCAGGCACCGCACAGGTAGCCCGAATCGCCAGAGCAATCGGAGCAGGTTCGGTCGACAGCACGGTGTAGCTGCCGTCGAAGCCGTACTCGAAAACACCCGAAGACGTGAACATGACATGCGAGTTTTCACTCATTGCCATCGTCCAGAAATTCTCGGGCCAGACTTTGACCTGACTCTCAATTAGCTCGCCGAGCCGGTCAGTGTGCATCATGCCCTTACGAAGCATCCGAGCGACAAACTTGTGTGCCGGAGTGCGTTCGCCTTCGAGAGAAGCAGCGAAAGAAGCGAGCGGGTCGAGTACACCTTTGGAGGTGGGCAGGAACAGCTGGCTAAAATCGAGCGCGAGCATTTTCTCGAGAGCCATGAGCGGGTTGGTATTGTCAGCCATCAGAATTGCCGGAATCGATCCGCCACTGATACCGCCAATCGAACTCCAACCCTTCAGACCCGCAGCTTTGAGAGCAAGCGTTGCACCCATACCGGTGACAATCGCGCGCGTGCCCCCTTGTCCGATGATGAGATGACGTGAATACATGATGTCCTCCTGGTCAAAAAAAATCAGCCTTGCGAGCCGATAAGTGAACTCGAAACCCGAAGAAGGTCGCGAGTCCGGAAGGACATCACGCCATCTTCAGTCGATACTGTTGGGTTTTTGGGGACACACTGGCGAGAATCGCTTTCGTCGCGTGTCGTGGGTTTGGTGCATAGGGTCTCCTTTTCTAAAAGCCGCGCCAAATCAATAAACCGAAGTTTAGAGAGGGATTGGCTAGAGTGATGATCTGGGTTGGAAGGGAGGTGTTTTAGATGGCTTTGGTTGTTTGAAATAGAGAGATAACTAAGTCCTAACTCAGAGAATGAACGAGCCCTAGTAAATACATGTTTCTGGCTGTCTGACAGACTGTGCAATGCTTCTTTACATCTCGGGCGTAATAAGTTGCTCTGCCCTATATCCTCGATGGCGCAGGCTTTTGGGCCTCGAAACATCTGGCATTGGGCGCGCTAATCGTTTCATTGGCGCTGCTACTATCGGTGGAACCAAACGGTCTGGCTTGGAAACATCTAGCGCAGATTAGCGAGCGTTCATTTAGCCCCTGCACCTAGCAGGGCTTGTTTTGTGCCTGCCCGTCGCTCTGACCTTCTCGCCGGGTAAAAATAAATCAGGTGCGTATATTTAGTCTCGAGGCAAAATGGGCGAGATTTTTGATAATCAAACACCAAAGCCAGTTCAGTTCCTCACGGACTTTGATTATTTTCGGGAGCCAGATCCCACCGCGCTGTATAACCCCTGTTCGCCGGATTTCACAGAGCGCCAGCATTTAGAACCGCTTCCATCGACAGGCGATGCTGAGAATGATTACTGGCGCGATGAATTGCGAGAATTGAATACTATTCGTCCAACTCAAAATCGCAAAATCGGTGACGACGCGGCTCGAGAATCTCTTAATTCCCCAACAATCTCTGATGGGAATCCGTTAAGTCCTGAAGAAGAGACTAAAGCGGCAGAATTGCAAAAACTTATTACCGGCTACACAACGATGGTCGACGAAGATTTTAGTCTTGATTCTCCCAAGTCGAAGATTTTGGAGCAAGCACGAGAGTTTGTCGAAAAACTTGGTGATGCAGAAGCGCAACGTATTATTGACGCAATCAATCCAGCCCTGGAAAAACAAGGAATGCGCATGGCTAAAGCCGCGCGCTCTGGCGAAATCTGGGTGGGCGAATCGCTTGAGGATAAGTCAGGCTATTATCCGAGCATCAAACTAAAATCAGTCGATTGTCCGGTCGGATAATTCCGACTTTCGCGCAAAATAATTTGGATTTATTGCTCCGTTGTATCCAGAAACAGCTGATTTTAAACCGTTTGTAGTCATTAACAAGCGGGGAAGAAAACATGTGGCATCACTTTTCCCCGAGCCCCAAATAACCATATAAGGTGTCTTCTGATGGATAAAGACAAACTTTCACTGGCGGAATCTTCTTTGGAAGAGGTGTCATTAGGCAGAGCACTTAAGTACAAAATGTACCAGCTGCTAACAGGCAGATTGGTGACCAGAAGAGACCTGATGATTGCTGGCAGCGCCGGGGCAACAGGATTTGCTATTGAGCGTTTGTTCGGATCTGGAATAACTTTCAATGCGCCTCACACAGATCTGGGAATGGGCGGCGCCACGGTTGTTCCTGAAATTGTGAATGCAGAAAAATTTAAGCAGTCGATGCACGTTCTTGGAAAATATTTGTATTTGACTCCAGAAAAACTTGGTGGATGCAGTAGTCCACCACCCAGGCAATAAATATTCAGCATTGATTTTGCGAATGCTTTCCGCTGCAGTAATTTTGGATCGCGATACCTGGGAGCCGGTTACTTGCTTACACAATCCGGAAGGTTCTCAGGATAATTTGCCAATCAAGAAAATTTCATCAAATCCTGATGTCTGGGAGGTTTCTTTCGACGATATCAAATGCGTCGGACACGAAGCCGGCTTCTCTCCAGACGGCAAAAATTTCACCATGATGAATAATATCAAGCAAAACAATATGGCGGTTTTTGATACTTCAGCCAAAGACCCGCGCAAATGGAAGCGCATTACGTTCGTTAAAGATCCCGATTGGAAAGGCGCATATCCAAGCCCATTCCACCTCTGTTTCTCAATGGACGGCAGTAAAATGTTTGTCTCAGTTCTATATCCTAAACCAGCCATGAGTGGCTGTTGCGTTGTAGATACTAAGACGTGGAAAATCATCAGAAAAATCAAAAACATTGGACCAGACTGTCAAACTATGTCTGTTTCTTATGACGGGAAATATGTTTTCCAAATCTTTAGTGGATTTCAAAGACTGTCTAGTGGAGCGTTTATCTTTACTCAAGATACTCTTGAGCCGCTTGGATATTTGCCGAACTTCGGCGGACACCACGACTGCGTGATCATTCCAACGAAAGTAGAACATCTGCGCAACAGTCGCTGTACGACACTCTGAGGACGAAAGGCGGTCTGACTAATGATCTCTCCTGAGCGCGGCACAACAAATGTGCAGGCTGTCTCAAAGCGTCCTGGCGTTGGTTTATTATTCACGCGCCTGGCCTTTCAAAATTTGTTGCGGAGACCAGCACGCACTTTCATGCTGGTTCTTGCTGTTGCCATGGCAACCGGCGCTGTGTTTGCGTCTTTTACCGTAGCTCGCGGTATCGAAAGTAGCATGGAGCAGAGCTTTTCCCGTATGGGCGCCGATCTGATTGTTGTGCCGGCAGATGCGATGGTAAATATCACCAGCGCACTACTGACGGTGCAACCGACTGAAGCACTGATTGACGTAAAGCAGGTAGATGAAATTGGTCGCATCGCGGGAGTTGCTCGAGTTGCTCCACAGACGATTTATCGCGTTCCGATTATGGCTGGTATGCCCGAGCATAAGGCGAATTTGATCGCATTCGATCCTCTGCGCGATTTTACAGTCATGCCCTGGCTTGGCGAGCACTTGCCTCGCCCGATGGAGACTGGCGACATTCTTTGCGGAGGACGCCGTACTGAATCGGTGGGCAATGAAATCCAACCTTGCATGACCCCAGCAAATATTTATGGAAAGCTGGCACGAAGCGGTGTTGGACCACTGGACGATTCATTTTTTGCGTCATATGAAACAGTCGAGGCTCTCCTCAAAAAGAGAGTTGGAAAAGAGGATGAAGTCGTTGCCCACCCTGAAGGCGTTTCGGCAGTTCTTGTTCGACTGGCATTCGGCGCCACTCCCGAGCAGGTTCGCTTTGCGCTTGGACGTTTCCCAAGTATTAAAGTCATTACCGGTGCTGGAATCGTTACTTCCACTCGGCAGACCACAACTGTTCTTCTTGCGGGCATGCTCGGTTTTACAGCATTGATGCTGGTCGGTTCGTTGATTTTAATCGGTCTTTTATTCTCTGCCATAATTGCCGAGCGCAAGCGCGAAGTCGGCTTGTTGCGCGCGATCGGCGCAAGGCGTGGCGATATTGTTGGACTGCTTCTGTCTGAAGCCTGCTTCACGACAACCCTGGGCGGGCTCTGCGGCGTGCTCCTGGGTGTGGTTTTTCTACTCGGTTTTGAACGCTCACTTGTCTACAACTTGCAAATGCTGCGAGTGCAATTTATCTGGCCGCCAGTAGGCGAAACTGTTTTGGTTGCGGTCGCCTGTGCGTTTGTTTCTGCCGCAATTGGTTTGCTCGGCGCCCTCATTCCTGCCTGGCGAGCCAGTAAGGAAGAAGCCTATTCCCTAATTCAAGGGAGTAATGGCTGATGCTTAGTGTGCGCAATATTGGAAAGCAATACTCAGGTGAGCGGAAAGTCGACGCCTTGAAAGAGCTCAGCTTTGATCTGGATGAAGGGAAATTCTTGTCTATTGTCGGTCGCTCTGGGTCCGGGAAATCAACTCTTCTTGCTGCAATTGGCGGAATTAGCAGACCTTCGAGTGGCGAGGTTTTGGTCAACGGAGTCAATCAGTGGTTGTTGAATGACAATGCCCATGCCGATTTCAGAAACCGTGCCATTGGCTATGTATTTCAGTTTGCAAGTTTGCTTCCAACTTTGCGTGCAATAGACAATGTGGCATTACCTGCGCTTGTCGGTGGAACCTTGAGCGATAAAGAGGCTTATGCACGGGCACATCTTTTACTCAATCAGGTTGGTCTAGGTGAGCGTTTTGATTTTTTCCCCGGACAACTTTCAGGTGGAGAACAGCGTCGAGTTGCCATCGCGCGAGCACTGATTAATGCGCCTAGTCTACTTCTTGCTGATGAGCCAACGGCAGATTTAGATGAGCAAACTGAAGAAGAAATTCTCAATCTGATCATCGATATACAGCGCGCCTACAATCTCACTCTGGTTGTCGTCACTCATAATCCTGCCATTGCAAAACGCGCTGACCGCCTGTTGGAAATGCTTGATGGTCAGGCAATCAACGATGTTGCCCAGTGTGTGGAAAAAACGCCAGCAGAACAAGCGAGAAAGCTTTTTGACGTTGATGCTGAAGCAGCAAAACTGGAACACGTCTCTCTAGGCGAAGGCATTGAGCGCTTGCTCGGCAAGCTTTTTATGTTTGTCATTCCGATGATTGTGTTGTTCTGGGGAATTAATTACGGTGTGGCATTCTTTGAGCACAAAGTGCTTGAAGCAAAGGAAGAAGAGCGCTCTGCCGTTGAAGAATTAGCAATGCGAGACTTGAGAGCTGACGTCAAAGATGTCACTTTTGGTCCAGGCAAGAGCTATATCGTAAGTATTTATTTGCGCAACATGACTGATGATAAGGCGATTTATGTGATGTCTCCAACTGTTAGAGGATTTATTCAAATTGGAAGTAGCTGGCAAGAAGTGCCGTTGAAGGCGGTAGCGGCTTCGAAAACAAAAGTTGAGAAAATTACCGGCGAGCAAATTTATCAATATTCGATGGAGCCAGAAACAGCCGGATATACTCAACTACTGCCTTATTACATGCACATTCGTTTGTCTAACGACATTCTCGTCAGTCCGAGCAGCCAGCCAAAAACTGATCTGATCGAGCGAAGTGATAATTACTATGTCTATCTCAAACCGCATAGCGCGGATGATTCGTTGATATTGAAGAAGATGAAGTTCCCTGGTAAACCGCCAGTTTGGATTCCAATGCCACCACACTAGGTATCGAAAAATTATGGTCTTCCCTGGATGACCTTTTGTGCTTTCAGAGCTTCGCGAAAACCATTCGGTCCGCACAGTTCAATTAGTCGGTTTTTAGCAGCCAGGCTCTTTGCTGAATTGGCTTTGAAGGTGCTCCACTGCTCGTTAATTTGAGATGCTTCACCTTTCAACTCTTTATAATCTGATCCCTTCGTCACTACATTCAGGCTGTCTCTGAGCCTTGCAGTTGTTCCAACTGCATCTTCCCGCTTAATTTGTCTCATTTTTATTTTGGAGCCGAGCGAATCTTTGTATAGCAAAAATTCAATTTGCTCTTTTGAACTTAACGTTTTAAGTCCCGGAATTTCATCCAAAAACAGCTTTAAACGTGGCTCTTTTGCTTTACGTCCTTGCCACAGTTTTCCCAAAGATGCATCTACTGCAGAACTTCCTGGTTGTGTGTTCGTTTGCCCGAGCACGACAGAAGGCTGAATGAGATGGAATATGACTGTTGTGATTAGCAGAATTTTTTTCAAAAGATTTGCCTTAGGCGCGTGATAGACCAATATTTTCAAGTCATACTTTAGCCTTTATGAGGAGACTTTGCCGTTCTCTTATCTCTAGTAGTAGCTGCT
>JACMKL010000394.1 GCA_014380105.1 Candidatus Melainabacteria bacterium | reverse complement strand
TGGCAGCGCGCGGTGAATTTTTCGTATTTCGTGCAAAGCGTCGTAGCAATTTATTCCGGGCAATTGAAACTTTGAAAGAACCAAATCAGGCACAAAATCTTCCAATATTTGCTCGAACTGCAATTTGGAAGACGCAACACGCGCCATGAAATCGACGCCGGCGCTGTTTAGTTCTAAGGTTAATCGATTGACGTCATCAGGACTGTCTTCGAGTATCAGTATTCGCCAGCGCTCATTCATAATTCTCGCCTGCCGCCGATGGTTCTGATGCCATGGAGGAGGTATCCGGGTTTCCCGTTTCGCTCACCACTGTAGGCAAGCTGAATAAGTCGAGGCAGATGCTGTCTGTCAAAGAAAACAGATCAACCTTCTCCAAAATAGGCGTCTGCTTAGCATGACGTCTAGAGGGGTGGTACTGTATTTGGTGCTTTATTTCTGGCTTGAACACTTTTTCACCGTATCGCCAAAACTGACTGGCGTCGTTTCCTGATCAGGAATGGCTTCCTCCACTGAGTTGTACCCACTGCGTAAATCTTGCTACCTTAAGAATCACTCCGAAATCTGCTTTTGTTTCGACCCGTTACCATTGCCCTTTGAGAGCCCGTTGCCGTTTGAGGCGGCGCACTCATAAGCCAATGGATCTGTGCCCCGGTCGATTCGTGTACCAAGCACAATGCTGGTCACAGTTTTGCGAACTCCTGGGATTTTTCGGATGCGGTCAAGAAGAATATCTAAAGAAGCAGTGTCTCGTGTTCTCACTTTAAGGAGCAGACTTTCCTCTCCAGCAACCGAATGTAGCTCTTCCACTTCTGGAAAGGGTTCAAATGCCTTTGGAATATCGGTGCAAGAAACTCCTTCCGTAGTGACGCGGACAAAAGCTGTCAGCTTGGCGCCCAGCATGCTCGAGTCGACATTTATAGTATATGAATGGATGACACCGGACTGTTCCAGCTTTTTGACTCTCGCATGGATAGAAGGACCGGATAAATTCAACATTTCCGCCAGGTCGGAGTACTTTCTTTTCGCGTCTTCCTTCAAAAAGGCTAATAGCTTTAGGTCAATGTCGTCCATTGAGATTACCTGGCAGGTGGTTGTGACTAACTCTATTCGCATTTTACCAGATTAGGTGACTTTAGCTAGTAGTGAGAGTACGATAAGGCATGTTGGGGATGTCGCCTAAGCCTATTAGTCATTTTATGTTGTTTGGTTAATGTTTGCTTGCTCGGACAAGCCCTGACTTATTTAAGAGGCTTTGATGTTTCACTTCCATTTCACGGGTTTTAGAGCATCATAGTAAAGGGAAAAAGGTAACTCTCATGGTGTCACTGAAAGCAAAAATCATTTTGGCCTTTGCAGGCATTTATCTTGTCTGGGGCTCGACTTATTTAGCAATCAAATTTGCCATCGATACGATGCCACCATTTATGATGGCATCAACGCGCTTTTTGACAGCCGGACTTTTGCTATTTGCTGTCATGATGTTGATGGGCAGAAGGCGCCCTGAGTGGAAACATTGGATATCGGCGACCGTGCTTGGTACCTTGCTTTTGGCCGCAAGCAACGGTGGTGTAGTAGTTGCTACAAAGCATATTTCAACTGGCATGATTTCATTGCTTATTGCAATGGTGCCAGTTTATATAGCCATTCTTGAATGGCTCGAAGACCGCACGCAAAAAATTCAACCGAAGAAAATTTTTGGACTTTTACTCGGTACCCTTGGAATTTGCACTCTGATTGGACCGGAGAGTTTGCTCGCCAACAGCACACTGGACTGGTTTGGAGTCGCTGCTGTGATGCTTGGTTCGGTCAGCTGGTCTGTAGGAACCATCTATTCAAGGCGCGCTCATAAGCCGGAATCACTGATGGTTGGTATCGCCATGCAGATGATTTGCGGTGGATTAGTGTTGGGACTTACGTCCCTGATCATGGGCGAACACACTCAAATCGCCACACTCAATGTTTCACTTAAATCAGTTTTAGCGGTTTGCTACCTAATTGTTTTTGGCTCGATCATTGGCTATTCGTCTTTCCTCTGGCTCCTCAATCATGTCAGCCCATCCAAAGTTTCAACTTACGCCTACGTGAATCCGATTGTGGCAATTTTCCTCGGCTGGGCGTTCGCTGGTGAGAATATCACTCCCCAAACAATGCTGGCGGGCTCGATCATTCTCCTTTCCGTATGGTTGATCACTTCTGGTAATGGTGCCGCTGGCGTCAAAAAGGTGACTGGCGAGAGCGACGCTGCCGAAATTGAAGCAGCTGATATTGATGCGGAGTCAAACGCAGCCCAAGATACTGGTAGTGAAGGCGGGAGTCCGACCTTAGTGTCGGAGAGTTATGCTCTTCAGAAGCCTGTTCGCGAAGCCAAAACGCTTGTTGGAATAGCGGAAAAACGAAAAGTTAGTTAGGTTAGCTAGGTTTGTACTAACCCCCGCTCAGGGAGCTTCGCTAGCAGAGTCTTTTATTTCGTGCGAGAGACTTCACTAGTCTTGTGCCTGTAATCGCTTACCCTGTGGCAATACTTCTTGTTGTAAAGTGACTTATGGCAGATATATTAGTTGGTTCTTGTCTCTGTTTTTGACAAGCTAAAGTTATCTTTTCACTGCTTATTTATTCGAGTCTTCTAAACACAAATATCTCTACCACACACTTCCTTGCTCTCTTCTATCCGCCTTACGGCAGGTTTGAGAGAGCATTTTTGTCTGTCGGTCTGGAGTTTTTTGTTTTGGAGAAACGTTTTGAGGCTGTGGATATCACCAACCAACTGAAGAAAAATTATGCGAAGAGGAAACTCTATGACTACAAAATCTGGCAAAACTGTTTTCGTCGACTGCAATGACACACTCATCGCAGTTCGATATGCAAATCGCAATGACACGGCGCCTGAGGGCTATCGGTCGATCGAGCGCGACGGGCAGCATTATCACGTGCAAGCTCGTCCGAGCGCCCTGGCATTCGTCCAAGCTCTCGCAGAAGATGGTCACGATGTCGTTGTCCTCACGGGCGGCAGCACGCGTATCCAATACTTGCTTCTGTCCCTGGGCGGTCTCAATCGTGAAATCGATGAAGTGATTGGTTTTGAGAATTCAGGCAAGACCGAAATTCCGCAGAACTGGGTTTTGGTCGATGATCTGCAAGGCGGCAGCACTTCTTTCGATGAGAAGCTCGGCATGCTCGGCATCTCCAGAAAGAGGCTCGGCGACAAGAAGTACGACGAACTGATCGCTAAGCGTTGCATCCAATGTTCGTCTTTCAAAGGCGGCGAAGATGCGCATCCGCTCACCGGGCTGCTGGACGACGTGCGAGCGAAATTGGCTGCCTGAGCGCCGGGAAAAGACTGTCAGTGCCACTTCGCGCCTGGCAGTCTTTTGCTTGCCCGTGCTCTTACTATGGCTTTTAGTGTTACTGTTTCGACTGCTTGGTTTTAAAGAACGTAGAATATGTCAACTCTAATCATCTTATGGCAGAGGTTGTTTATGCTCGATTTCAGCACATGTTTGTGGTTCGATTCCAACGGCGAAGAGGCAGTCGACTTCTACGTTTCGATTTTCAAGAACGCTAAAAAACACAATATTTCGCACTACACAAAAACCCAAGAATCGCAAACCGGCAAGAAAGCTGGCGATGTGATGGTTGTTGAATTTGAAATCGGCGGACGGAAATTTCTCGCGCTGAATGGTGGTCCGATATTCAAGGTCTCGCCTGCGATCTCATTTTCATATCCTTGTGAGAGCGAAGAAGAAATCAATCTTTTATGGTCGAAGCTTTCAGAAGGCGGTAAGGAGATGATGCCACTGGGCGCCTACCCTTTCAGCAAACGCTATGGTTAGATAGAAGATAAATTCGGTGTTTCGTGGCAATTGAACATTCAGGGTGCAAATAAAACCCTTTCTCCAAGCATGTTATTCGTTGGAGAGGCATATGGACGTGCAGAAGAAGCGATGAATTTCTATATTTCGATGTTCAAGAATTCGCGAATTGACAGTATCGCTCGATATGAGGAGGGTGAAAGTGAGCATGATCCAGAAGGGAAGGTCAAGTATGGTTACTTCCATTTGATGGATCAAGAATTTATTGCGATGGACAGTGGTTATGCTCACGCATTTAAATTTGATTCGGGCGTATCATTTATTGTCGATTGCGATACTCAGGATGAAATAGACGCGTACTGGAAAAAAATTGGCTCAGACGGCGGACAAGAAGTGCAGTGTGGCTGGATCACAGATAAGTTTGGCATGTGCTGGCAGGTCGTTCCCAAAGCGCTCAGTAAAATGATGTGCGACAAGGATGCTGAGCGCCGCAATCGTGTCATGGAAGTGGTCATGGAAATGATAAAACCTGATTTGAAGCAGCTTCAAGAAGCGTACGACGGTATTAAGGCGTCAGTGTAATCACTGAAATTAACAGGGACAAATTATGAAAATTAGACTGTGCGCATTGTTCGCACTTCTTGCGCAGTATCTCGCTGTGCCAGCATTTGCAAGTGATCCATTGGCGTCCTGGAATGAAGGAAACACCAAAAATGCCATTGTGCAATTTGTGAAGAGGGCGACCGATCCAAAGAGCACAACATTTGTACCTCAGGAAGAGCGCATCGCCACTTTCGATAATGATGGCACTCTCTGGGCTGAGCAGCCGATGTATGTTCAACTACTCTTCGCTCTCGATCGAATCAAGGCGTTGGCTCCTCAACATCCTGAATGGAACCAGATTGAGCCGTTTAAATCAGCCATCGCCGGTGATATCAAAGCGCTATTTGCTGGTGGCGATAAATGGCTTTCGCAAGTGATGATGATCACACATGCTGGAATGACTACCAGAGCTTTCGACGACAGCGTGAAAGAGT
>JACMKL010000393.1 GCA_014380105.1 Candidatus Melainabacteria bacterium | reverse complement strand
TAGCGATCTCAGCAAGGCTTAGACCTGCTTTGGGGGAGGAGGATGAATCGGGTGCCGAACCACCAGGTTTAAGGATTCCATGAAAATTATAGGTGTTCTATAGAAATGCGAAAGGGTGTAAATGTTTTAGAAACTACGTTTTCGCGCTAATCGGTGGGGGAAATACGTAGGAAATATGATTAATTTCTTCGTTTAGAGGAGACCAGGGTGCGCTCTCCAACTGTTGCTTTCTCCGCTGAGATCAAACATTCGAAAGCGCGATCGGTATCGAGAGGTACTTTATTTTCCAAATCAAGAGTCAGTCCCATCCGCATTGCCACAAGGATTTCCTCGCCTGCCTTTTCTTTTTTGCCCTGTCTGAGGAAGACATCGACCTTCACCATCCGTGCTACCAGGCATTGATCATCAAACTCGAGCGCGCGTTCAGACAAATTGATCGCCTGGATCAATTCACCTTCAGCGAAGGCTGAACAGGCGGCTGCAGCTAAGAGAGTGGCTTTCAATTCGCCATCTACTGGCGGGAAGTCAGCGGTCAACAAAAATGCCTGACGCGCTTTTTTATATTCACGTCGTCGATAGGCAAGAATGCCTTCAAGAAAGTTTGCATATAAGGGATGCCTATATTCTGACTTCAAGCGACTGAGCAATTTTCTTGCTTGTCTGCGCAGTCCAGCGCGATCATAAAGAAGTCCTACACGGAAGGCCAGCTTTGCGCTTTCGGGACTGGCGTGCCAGGTTGAAATGGCTCGTCTGAGTTCGTCGGATGCTTCTGGACGAGTCAATTCCGAGAACCACAAACGCATGCGCGCACTGCGCACAACCAATAAATACAAACCTGCAAAGGCAGCGTGCACCAATACTAGTGGCAGGCGCGCATTGGCTGCGCCGACAGACATTGCCAGAGCCCATTTAGAGCCGCCAAAGCCAACGAGGGAAAGAATCGGCTCAGCAATGAAATTCAATCCGAGCACAAAGGCTGCTGTGTAACCAATCACTGTCGAGAGAAAAGGATGAGGTCTGAAGAGCAGTGCCGGCAAGAGAATCAACGCCAGAACACACTGAACCACTTCTCCGGAGAACATCGCTGGCGTAATAAACTTTTCCTGGAGAGCAGCTGGGAAAGCTTCGTACCAGATAATTCCGTAGGTGAAATTCTTGATGAAACCACCTAGAAATTCGGTGGTGACTGTAGTCGCTCTCAGGTCGAGGAAAACAAACAGAGGGAAAATTACAAAGACGACCAGTCGCCAGGCAAATGCCCGGTCTTCGTCATTTAAATCTTCTTTTGCAAGCCGATAGCGTTCTGACCACAAGCGATAAAGCGTACTGACCGCTATAACGGTTGTGAGAAGCGCAACGCTCCAGAGGTATACCTGGTTCATAAGTTACGTGTAATTGCCCTGAGGTTTCCGATTTGGCTTGTCATTATAGGTAAGCTGCGGTCGTCAAGTCTGAGAGATTTTTATTGCTTTGCTGTATTTGCCCGCTGAGCAATTTCAATTTCGTGTTCAACCTGGCTTGGAAGCGACTGGTCCAGCCATTTGAGCCTCAGGGCCGACTCTAAATCAACTTCTGCCCGATCGTAAAGACCAGCTTTATTAAGTAAAACGGCCCTATGAAAAAGGGGGTCTCCGCACTCCGGTAAGACCTTTATAGCCATCGTATATGCCCAGACAGCATTTCCCCAACGGTCGGTATTCTGAAGCTTACTTTGGGGCACTCTCAGCAGGCGCTGGTCCTCGGCAAGGCCCATCGCAATGAAAGCTTTGCCACGCAAGACTGCATCTGCAGAGATGTTTTCAGCGAGTTTTTTAAAAGCGGCTATGGCAATATCGGTTTTGCCTTGAGCTTGTCTGACCCAACCTTCTAAAAGGTACGCATCCGGAAAAGTCGGATCCACGTCTCTGGCACGTTCAAGAGAGTTGAGTGCAAAACGGTCGAGACCGACAGTGTAATAAGACCAGCCTACCTCAATCAAATTTTCTGCTGTCGGTAATCTTTCTGCTTTGGCGACAATGAATGTGTGTTTGCCTTTCCATATAGGATTGGTGCGCTCAGCAAACCAAAACCGCAATCTTTGTGAATAGACACAAAAAATTAAAACTGCAACAGTGACGAAATGGCAGACTGCTATTGCGATTACAGCTTCTCGCTCGGGACTGCTGTAAATCACTAACCAATCTCCATATAGGCCAAAATAGGACATCAGTGTGTAGAAAATTAGTGTTTCACCAATGGACCACAATGCCGAATAAGTACAGATTGCCACCACCCATGGTGTGGAAGCCGTCACTGCAATAAAAAGAAAGATGAGACCGGTCAATACCTGTAATGCATTGCCAGACAAGTAAATAATCAGGTTTTGCACGGCATTGAAGCTACCACTCGGAATTACATAACCCCAGAGAATTCCGTAGTGAAATTCGAGAATGTTTCCACCCATGAGTTTGATCGCAACGTAATGACCGACCTCGTGGACAAATACAACCATCGGTAAAACAAGTAGCATCGAGGCTTGTTTTAAATAATGCCTATCTAGGGCTGTGAGCGTGTCATCGGTTATGGACGCCCAGTTTCGCTTGAGCAAAACAACTGTGTAAATCATGATCGGAATCAAGATCAAAGTTGAATAATTTTGATTGGCAAACCAATCCATCGAATTTTATCTTCCGAAAAACTTTACTAGTATGATCGAAAGTCCATAAAGTGCAATAAGTGCAGCCATCGTTACCAGCATGGAAAATGCGGTCGGATCTGGCGTCACAACTGCGGCTACAACACCTGCGCCAAAAAATGCATAACGCCAAAATTTGATCAGGTGATGGGAGCCTATCAATCCGGTGAAAGAAAGTGCACAAATAATTAGGGGCAGCTGGAAGCACAGCCCCATATACATGAGGAAAGAACTGACGAGAGAAACATAGAAGTCTAGTCTCTGGTTAACTTGAATTACGCCCTCACCAAAAGTGGCGAAGAAGTGCAGCATGGTTGGGAGAACGGCATAGTAGGCGAAAGCGGCACCGCCGACGAACAAGAGTGGACTGGCGATAATTGCAGGCATGACCACTTTCCTTTCGCGGGCGGTTAGACCGGGCGAAATAAATCTGCAAATTTCGTTGAGTATAAATGGCGAGGCAAGAATAAGTCCGCCGTAAAAACTGACTTTCAGATAAACAAGAATTGGCTCTTCCAGGGAAAGAGCTTGAAATGTAATGTTTCCGGCTGGTGCTTTCAAAAAAACCAGAATTTGTTTCCCGAACATCAAACCAATGCCCAATCCGGCAAGCACAAAAAAGATCGAGCGAATGATGCATGTGCGCAACTCTTCCAAGTGCTCAATCACACTCATCACATGTGCTTCGTGTTCTTCTTGTTCGTCTTCGGAAGCTTCGGATGGCGCAAGCGGGGCGCCAGGAGTAGCTTCGTTGGGTAGCGCAGCTTCAACGAATCCAGTGTCGTGAATAGCTGTGTCGATGGCTGTCAAATCGCCGTGCACCACCATCGGGGTCGCGCCTCCGGCAGTTTCTTCAGCTCTAGGATCTGGTGTCATATTCTAAGCCAGCCAATCAATGTTCCACTACATTATGCTATCGCAGATCGAAAGTCAGTTCACTCCGCGCTTTGAAGATATATACGCCAGAGCTACACCGGCAGCTGTTGCCACATTCAACGATTCGGAGCGAGCGCTGATTGGAATTGCCACCGTTCTGTCCGTCAGTTTCATATATTCGTCGCTTAGCCCGTTGCCTTCGTTTCCTAATAGAAGTGCGACCTTCTCAGGAATATCGATTTGCCAGATACTCTCCGGCGCGTTTTGATCGAGTGCAATTATTTCAACGGATCTGGCTTTGAGTTCTGCAATCAAATCTTGGAAAACTATGTCAGTGACAACCGGCATCGCAAAGAGCGCGCCCATTGCCGCGCGGACTACCTTTGGGCTGAAGACGTCGGTGGTGCCTTTGGTGAGGACTGCGCCTGTTGCACCAAATGCAAGTGCCGTGCGCATAATCGTGCCGAGATTGCCCGGGTCTTGCACCATATCTGCCACCACAAGCAGGATACGCTCTTGGTAGAGAATTTCGCTCAGTTCGCTTGTTTGCATTTTTGCGACAGCAAGAATCCCTTGCGGCGTGGTCGTTGTGCTCAACTGATTGAACATCACATCGTCAACGACACTGAATTCAACTTGATCGATATTCGGAAAATCTAGCCTGCCATTTTTCAAATAGGTTTGACTGACGACGATATCTAAGACGTCGAGTTCGTTGTTGAGAGCGTCTTCTATCAGCCTTAGACCCTCAAGAAGAAACAATCCAGTCTTCTTTCTGCCACTGCGGTCATGTAGCAACCTGATCGTCTTTAGAAGAGGATTTGCGGTACTGAAGATCTCTTTGATTTCCATTTTCTGCCTGATGTTATTGGTTGTTCTCTAAAGCAAAGCTCCGTCTAAGGTAG
>JACMKL010000392.1 GCA_014380105.1 Candidatus Melainabacteria bacterium | reverse complement strand
TCCACAAGAAAGACGACCGCTCCGGCTTGCACTATTGGAAATTGACTTCCAAAACTACAGACTTAGGCGCAAAACAGCTCTACAACCCGGAAGCCGCACAAGCAAGACTTAACGAAAACTCAGATCACTATGTTGGCTTCTTGCAGCAAAGTTTGACCGAACATCTTAAGAAGACCGGCGAACCTGGTCTTGTGATGGTCAGCTTCGACACCGAATTGTTCGGTCACTGGTGGTTTGAAGGTGTTACCTGGATCAAGGAAATCATCAAAAAACTTCGCCAATACACTGCTGTTTCAATGCAAACTGCATCTGAATATTTGGCTTCTACGCCACCGACTAAAGCAATTGAACTTCCCGAATCGTCATGGGGATCAGGCGGACACTATGCGGTTTGGGCGAATGCCGATACCGAATGGATGTGGCCAATTATTCACGAATGCGAGCACACCACAGAAACACTCGCTTCTATGTTCGAGCACTCAAATAATGATTTAGCGCAAAGAGCGGTCAAACAATTGTGCCGCGAACTATTGTTGATTCAATCAAGCGACTGGCCTTTCCTTGTCACCACGGGACAAGCGAAACAGTATGCCGTTGAACGTTTCACTGGGCACTACGATCGGTTCAAAGACCTGGCAAAAATGCTTAGAGAAAATGCAATCGACGAAAATGCGCTTTCAGAAATTGAATCAATCGACAATCTATTCCCAGACATATCGCCAAGTTACTTCGTTGCGAAAGAAGTTTCTACGCTCGCATAAATGGAAGTTTTAGGGGAAACACCCTAACAAGGCGCTCATGAACTCTCAGCTCTAACAAATTCACTATTCAGTTGACGCTCAAAAAGCGCGTTAACTCAATAAAACACGGGGAAGTATTTAGCGGATGACTCGAACAAAAATTATCGCCACGATTGGTCCAGCCTGCCGGTCCAAAGAAATGCTGGAAGAGCTGATCAGATCAGGCATGGACGTTGCCCGCATCAATTGCTCGCATGCATCTCACGAAGACATCGCCGGAATCGTCACCGACTTGCGCGAGATCGCCAAACGCATGGACACTTCCGTTGGTATCCTGCTCGACCTTTCAGGTCCGAAAATCCGCACAGGTAGAATCGCAGGCGGAAAAGGCATCACACTAAAAGCTGGTGATACCTTCACTTTGACCAATCGCAAAATTGAAGGCAATCAAGAAATTGTCTTTGCAAATTATGCTCGCCTGCCGCAAGAAGTAAAAGAAGGCGACACCATTCTTTTGGATGACGGCATCATCGAATTGAAAGTGAAGTCGACAACCGAAACCGACGTCATCTGCGAATGCGTCACCGACGCGTTCTTGAAAGATCACCAGGGCATCAATATTCCTGGCGTCAGACTTTCAATTCCTGCGCTCACAGAAAAAGATAGAGCCGATCTTGTTGTTGGTCTAAAGTATGAAGTAGATTTTGTGGCCATCTCTTTTGTGCGCGACGCGCAAGACATGATCGACTTAAGAAACGCTGTTGGCGACCATTGGCCACCGCCAATGCTGATTGCTAAATTGGAAAAACCAGAAGCAATCGACTCACTGGAAGCCATTCTCGAACAATCAGATGCTGTCATGATCGCCCGCGGCGACCTGGGCGTTGAATTGCCACCAGAGAAAGTTCCGCCAATTCAAAAAATGATCATCAAGCGCGCCAATCAAAAAGCAAAACCTGTCATCACAGCCACACAAATGTTGGACTCGATGGCAAACAACCCGCGTCCAACTAGAGCAGAAGCTTCCGACGTTGCCAATGCAATCTTCGACGGTACTGATGCAGTCATGCTTTCAGAAGAAACAGCGATGGGCAACTATCCGATTGAAGCTGTTCGTATGATGGACAGAATTGCCTATCAAGCAGAAGCGACTATGACTTCACGTCTCGTCGAACACGAATTGCGCACACCGGCTCATGCAGTCGCCCACGCAGCAGTCGCCATGGCAATGGACATGGATGCTAGAGCCGTAGCCACTTTCACTAAGACAGGCTCAACCGCCAGACTGGTATCACAATTCAGACCACCAGTGTCGATCATCGCACTGACGCAACAAGAATATGTCTACAGACAATTGTCACTACTCTGGGGCACCACTCCTTTGATGTTGACTGAAGTAAGTGACTCGGAGTCGACTCTGGCACTTGTTGAAGAAACACTACTGAAGCGCGGTTTGGTCATGCCAAAAGACAATATCGTCATCACCGGCGGATTGCCTATCGCAGCCAGAGGTGCAGCGAATTTCGTCAAACTTTCAGTCATTCAACCGAAAAAAGTGACAAGAGCATTCGAATTTAAAGGCATCTAGAAAAAAACGCTTTAAGGTTTTTTGGGAGCTCCAATTTTCTTGTTGATTTCAGCAATCGCGGTCCTGAACTGCGTATCGTTGGAGCTTTCAGGATCGAAGTATCTAGGATTGGCGACTTCGATATTTGGTGTAATACCGAGACGATTTCTATTGGCATCACCTATCCACTGGCCGTTCGGAGTGAAGAAGCGAAAGGTTGTAGTCGCAAGCACAGAGCCGGATTCCATGCCGCGGAAAATAGTTTGACCGATGCCTTTTCCGTAAGTCTTCTCACCAATTACGGTGCCCTCATTATTTTGCTGAACAGCGCCAGTGAAAATTTCTGCAGCTGACGCAGTGCCACCATTAACAAGCAAAATAGTTGGTTTATCAATTAAATCATTCGGTCGCAAATCGCGCATGCCGTCTACAGTCTTGCCCGCGGCGTTAGTATCCTTTCTAACCAGTTCATTTCTATTGAGAGAAAAAACTTGAGTATCATACTCCGGCTCTGGAGTAACACCGTTCTCCTCGACACGATTGCGCATCGTAAGAAGGTCTCCCTTCCCGACTATTACAGCCGCCGATAGTAGCGCTTGATCGACCGCTCCACCTGGATTGTCGCGCAGGTCAATGACAAAGCCGGTAGCTTTCGGCATACTCTTTACGGCAGCGTTGAATTCATCAATTGTGTCCTCTTGAATGAAATCGCGAATGCGGATGTAGCCGATTTTAGTACCAGGCACCATATGTGCTCTGACAGCTGGAGTATCAAGTTCTGCCGGAGTGATGTTCAACACAACTGGCTTGCCGTCTCGAATAACCGTAAACTTATGCGCTTTATCCGAAGTCATCATCCCCGATGCTTCGTCGAAAGACTTTGATTGTAGGCTGACATCGTCGATTGCCGAGATGTAATCGCCAACTTTCAAACCTGTTTTCTCAGCTGGACTGCCGGGAAAAACGTCTCGAACTTTGAGTGAGCCAGTACCGGAAGCAATAGCCGGATCGACACCGTAGTATTCAAATCCAAAGCCTTTCGCTTGACCATCAAACAATTTGAGAAAGGCCTTCGCCTCTGTTGGTGGCAAGACTTTGTTGAAGCGGTCACCGTGCGCCTGCAATTCTTGATTAACGAATCGAAAAGCGTCAGCAGCGGTCTTAATTTCACAATTGTGCTTGTTTTTCAGCTTCTCGAGATCCCCGAACGGCGTCGGATCGTAGACATTATTGATAGCCTTTTCGATTAAAGCGGCATAGACCTTATTTTGCGGACAAGCAGCGCCTGCAGCAGCGGCGGCTTCCGGCTCGACAGCGGCTTTTGCGGCAGCGGCTTTGTCGACTACTTTGTTTTTGTCGACTACTTTGTTATCGATAACTTTTGCTGAATCGGCAATTATGACGGGTGGCACGTCAAAACCAGAAACAGGAGACTCTGCCTGAGCGCGAGCAAGCTGTTTTGATTCTTGTAGAGTTGGTTGGAGAGCGGCTTTCTGAGCATCGGTCAATTCTTCTGGACGCGCCGG
>JACMKL010000391.1 GCA_014380105.1 Candidatus Melainabacteria bacterium | reverse complement strand
GTTTGACACCTGGGAGACGATGCTCCGTTTGATCAAATCAGAACGTCTAGATTTGAAGAGCAAGTTAGCTAAAATTCTCTTTGAAAAAACTTACGCATTAGAAGACTATCGCTCCGCTTTCGATCTATTGTCGAAGGGCGATGCCATGAAATTAGTTTTCACTCCCGACAAGTAAGAACAAAGTTTAGTCATTAGTGATCACACAAACGGACGAGATAAAAATGGCAAGTTCAAATGATAGTGCAGTGAAAAACAAGTTTGGCGTATCAAAATTGTATGCCGCTCTCAATGGTGAGCTCACTAAGGCTCAGGAGAACAAAACCTATAAATACGAAGTCCCGATTGACGGAAAGCAATCGGGTGTGGTGATGGTAGATGGCAAAGAAACTGTCATGCTTGCCTCCAACAATTATCTCGGACTGGCTAATCATCCGCGCATTCTGGAAGCGGCACGCAAAGGTCTTGATGAGCACGGCTTCGGAATGGCGTCAGTGAGATTTATTTGTGGTGCTCAAAAAATTCACTTTGAATTGGAGGAGCGGATCGCCTCCTTCTTAGGCACGGAAGCAGCCATATTGCATTCTTCATGCTTTGCTGCCAACGAAGCATTTTTCACTGGTCTAATGTCAAACGACTATGGTCAAAAGGACTACAAAGACATCATTTACAGCGACGCGCTTAACCACGCTTCTATTATTGATGGCATCAGACTTTGCAGACAAGCAACAAAGACAACTGACCTTAAGGCATATAAACACAATGATATCGGTCAGCTCAAGCAGTTTCTTGCAGAGCCAAATGCAGACAGCTATCGCATCGGTGTCATAGTGACTGACGGCGTTTTTAGCATGGAAGGTGAATTTGCACCACTCAATGAATTTGTCGCTATGGCTAAGAAAAGCGATGTGCTGCTATACGTTGACGAATCGCATTCGACTGGCGTGCTCGGCAAAACCGGCCGCGGTACTCCCGAAGAGTGTGGAGTACACGGGAAAATTGATGTTATCTCCGGAACCCTAGGCAAGGCTCTGGGTGGAGCTGCCGGAGGATTCTTGGCTGGGAAGAAAGAATTGATCGAGTACATGAGACAGAAATCGAGACCTTACACATTCTCAAATACTTTGCCACCACCAGTAGTCACTGCTGCCATTGAAGCTTTCAAGATGCTTGAAGAAGATAATTCGCTGGTTACCAAATTGCGCGACAATACTGATTATTTCCGCAAGGAAGTTGTTCGGATCGGATTCACAATTTTGGAAGGCATACATCCAATTGTGCCGGTCATGGTCGGAGAAGCCGCTATTGCTCAAGATATGAGCGCAGCACTTTTGAAAGAAGGCGTTTATGCGCGTGGACTGTGGTATCCGGTTGTGCCTCAAGGTGAAGCGCGCCTCAGAGTGCAAATTTCCGCCTCGCATGAACGTGCAGATCTCGATCGCGCGTTAGCTGCTTTCGAAAAAGTCGGCAAAAAATTAGGCGTACTTAAGTCGGTTTGATGATTGAAAAAAGCAGAATTCTTGTCGTAGCAAACCCAATAGCTTGATAGCTTCTTATTGCTGCTTCATTGTCGGCACGCACGTGTAAAAGAGGTTTGTTGCCGCGTTGCCTGATCATGCATGCGACTGCATAAACTAGCGCTCTGGCGTATCCTTTGCCTTGATAATCAGGATGAGTGCAGACGGCACTCACCTCATCGTACCCAGGAACTTTCATGCGCTCGCCAGTCATGGCTATAAGTTTGGCACCATCTTTAATACCAATGAAAGTCCCAAATTCAATCGTACGATCGGCAAAAGGTCCTGGTTGTGTTATTTCTACCAGTTCTTTAATCTCTGGAAGGTCTGCTTTTGTCAAAACCTCAAAGATGTATTCGCGGCATTCCAAAAGTTTTTCACAAACCATTTGGGCCACATCAAATGTCCCTTGCACCTCCCAACCATCCGGAATGGTGGGGCTTTGAGAGGAAAAAATGCAGACTGCCTTGTCGCCGGCGATCTGTCGTAGATTGGAAAAAGAGTCAGCACTGTCATCTTTCATTCCGGCAAGCGAAGTGAAATCAGCTGGGTATCTGCGCGCAACATCGTTGCCTTCGGCAAGAGTTTCGTGCCTTGTCGTAAGCGCACTCCAGATTGGATTAGTCAGATAGTCCGTCATATTTTTCCAAATTAGCGGTAGGCTTGTGCTTCCCAGCGTTCACCCAAAGTAGTTTCGCCTTCGAGATATGGACCTGAATAAGATCCGTCGTTGACGATTGTGACGTTGGCGCGGAAAGTGAGTTCGCGATTTGCTTTTGCGCCTTTGTTTTTCTCGTACTTGCGAACGAATTGCAGTTTTGGAAAAGAATACCAGCCTTTGATGCTGTACTTCTCTTTGGTTTCGTCGTCGGTTCCGTGTCCCCAAACTTTTCCGGCTTCTTGCTCAAGATACATCTTTGAGTGGACAGTTTTGCCGTGATACATGTAACCGGTGTTCCATTTGCCTGAAAGGTGCGGCGCGCGGCTCGGGTCAGCGGTTTGTTGGGACTGCTGCGATTGCTGTGGCTCTTGCATTGGCTGATTATCGGGCTGCATTTGCTGCTGTTGCCCGCCACCACTATTTTGCGCCGGTTGTTGGTAATCGGCTGGATTGGGTGGTGCCGGATCGGCTGTGCCTGCTTGTTGCGCTTCCCATTTTCCCTGAATAATGTTGCCGTTGTACGCCGTCACATACTCGCCTTCGAGGTACGGTCCTTTGTAGCCGTTGGCATCTACCATGCGTAATTTGCCTGTGTATTCTACTGGCGCAGTCTTTTTGCCGACATACTTTTTGAAAAAGCGGACATCGCCGCCTTTAGTGATTTTTCCGTCGGCTATATTAAATGATGCATTATTGTGGTCGTCCGAACCGCCACCTTCGAATTGCGCGCCCGCCTGGTTTAGTTTAAGGCTGGCCACCATGGGTCGCCCGTTGACGGTGTAATTAATTTTCCAGTATCCGGCAATCATTGGCGCGCCCGAGCCGTCTTGCGGCTGCATTGAGCCCACGGGAGTGCCTCCGGCAGGTTTTGGACCTTCTTTTGAGCCCGGCATTGGAATGATGCCGCAACCGGTGATGAAAATCGTGGAAGCCAGGAGGGTGGTGAGTAGAAATTTGGATAACGCTGGTAAGTTCTGACCTGCGCACGTTCTTCCCGAATTAACTGCATACATATAGTTGAAGCCTGACTAGTAAGTTTTCAAATATTAGCGCTCTTTCTGTAAGGTAATAGGTCTGAAACCCTATGGACAATCAATAAATAGATAGAATTTTGCCTTTTTTGGGCAATTTAATGTTGTATGCGGTTTCTCCCATGGACAGCCTCAATTTAATGTTCGAGAATAATGACATCTTACTAAGTGGCCTTCGGGCCTTCATTCCTTAATTCCCATCGACCCAGGTTCAGGAAATGACCAATTCCTCAGCGCCTGCAAAACCTACCGAAGGAGACGCCAAGAAAACGGCGGAAAATCCTGACGCGCCTAAGGAAGAGGAAGAAAAGTCAGCTGAGGGTGACAAAATTGCAGGTCCGAAGGCGGAAGCCACGACAGGGCTGCACGCTGAAGCTGCCAATGCTCTTTGCACAAAGCCAGAAACTTCTACAACCACAGCTACTC
>JACMKL010000390.1 GCA_014380105.1 Candidatus Melainabacteria bacterium | reverse complement strand
TTGGTATTTGCGGCAATTGGCTCAAAAGTATTTTTTGATATTTATGAGGCGAAAGCAAGTGAGAAAGCAAAAGTAAACCAAGCCGACAATGTGAAAGTGACAAAGAAAATGCCAGACAGTTATTGGAAGTCAAAATTAGATCCGCAGACGTATCATGTGACGCGCTGTAGCGGTACTGAAGCGCCATTTACCGGCAAGTATTGGAATAATCACGAGAGAGGTGATTACAAGTGCAGTAATTGTGGCGAATTGCTTTTTGAATCGAACGATAAATTTGATTCCGGTACCGGTTGGCCGAGCTTTTCGAAGGCAAATACAAAGTCAGTCCTTGAGCGCAAAGATAGTACCCTCGGCATGGTCAGAAATGAGGTGATTTGCAAGCATTGCGGAGCGCATCTCGGGCACTTGTTTGACGACGGACCAGCACCAAGCGGTCAAAGATATTGCATCAATTCGGCTTCACTTTCATTCGAAGAAGCCGCTGCAAAGAGCGCGAAGATGAAAGCTGGTGGTTCCGCCGGTGAAAAATAGTGCGTGTTTTTTCGCAACCTTGCTTGGTGCGCTGGTCTTATTCATCTCTCCATCAAGCACTGCGGGCAATCCAGTGTTAAATGAAAAGGGTCATGAGCACAAGGCTGTCTTAGTGGAATTGTTTACCTCCGAAGGCTGCTCTAGTTGTCCACCTGCTGATGAAGTACTGACGCGGCTGCAGAGAGAGCAGCCAGTACCGAATGTGCATATCATCACATTAAGTGAGGGTGTTACTTATTGGGATTATCTTGGTTGGAAAGATCCACTGGCATCGGAAACATACACTCGTCGTCAGAGTGGCTATGCCAGTGCACTTCGTCGACCTAATCTCTACACGCCACAAATGGTGGTGGATGGGAAAACAGAATTTGTGGGAAGTAATTTCGAGCAAGCAAAGAATGCAATAAGAGCCGCTGCTATAGCCGATAAAGCGAAGTTGCAGGCGACAGCTAAGTGGCAAGTTGGTAAAATCAATGTCAGTGCCGAATTGCACTTTAGGGATGGGAAGCCTGTTGAAGGCTACTCTTTGTTTGCTGCGGTCGTGGAAGATAATGTCGTGACTAGTGTCGCGCGCGGTGAAAACTCTGGAAGGCGCCTTGCCCACCATTCGGTCGCAAGAGAGCTTTTGAAACTGGGCCAGTCCAGTAGTGTTGCGAGTGGCTTGAAATTGGAGAGGCAAATTGAAGCGAAATCAGGATGGTCAAAGCAAAATTTGCGTATCGTCTTATTTGCTCAAAATGAAATTTCAAAATCGATTTTGGGCTGTACAGAATGCGCAATCGTCTCGAATTAACAAACCTTTTCTGGGAATTTAGACATGCCTGCTAAAATCTTTTAGCGCTATTTCGGCGCTTCTACATTTTGCTGGGTGAAATCATTGAATGCAAATCCTGAAATACGCTTGATCACTGAAGATGAGGCGATGAACTTCTGGAATTTACGATTGCGCGGATTAAAGGAAGATCCAGAAGCTTTTGGCGCCAGTTATGCGGAATCGCTCAACTTTGCTCAGGAAGAAATATTGCACCGTCTGAGTAATTCCAATAATTCGTTCGTGTTCGGCGCGTTTAATCCTGAGCCTGTAGGCTTACTGGGATTTTTCAGAAGACCGGGAGAACGCAGCAGGCATAAAGGATCGATCTGGGGTGTCTATGTTGCCCCTGAAGCCCGCGGAATTGGTCTTGCGCGGCGATTGATGGTCAAAGGAATTGAGCGCGCTAAGACGCTACCAGACCTCGATGAATTGATTTTGACTGTGAGTACTACGCAAGTAGCGGCTCAGAAGCTTTATCTATCGCTCGGTTTTAAAGAATACGGACACGAAGTGCATGCGCTCAAACAAGGCGACATCTACATCGACGAAAAGATGATGATGCTGCGATTGCACGACTAAGCGGATGCCAGGCAGCGCTTAAAACGTTGGCTTCACGAATTTGACTGAATCGAGAACGCGATTAAAGAGCTTTTCTGACTTAGCGAAATTTTGTGGCGTGTCGCTGCAGGAAATAACATAATAGTTGTCGCCTGCAATGGCAAAGCTTTTCAAGACTTTAGTTTGCGCATCCTTTGCCGCGTCAGGATCGCTTTCGATCATCTTCTGAAGATCCTGCGATAACACCAATCTGCGTGTGTCTGCTTGTCCAACGCTAACGCGCTTGTCCGATTGCACTTTCCATTGTCCATTCCATTGTTTTTGTGAAAGTTCGCATAATTCATCCAGAGACATTCCTGGTCGTATCGGGCGTACAACTACTTTTATATTTGGTTGTACAGCCAATTCTTGCAGGGCCTTTGCAGGTGCCGCAAATAAATTGAAAACCGCATCGGGCTTTGTTTTCCAATCGATCGGTAATTCGAAGCTATATCCATCCTTTTTGCTATT
>JACMKL010000389.1 GCA_014380105.1 Candidatus Melainabacteria bacterium | reverse complement strand
TCTGATAGCTGTCTGCTCAGTCTTACTCATGTTATCCATCAGTCACCCAACCTCAGAACAGACTTTAGTGTTAGTCGAATGTTCCTTTTGGTTGTTGCTCTTGAAGTCCGAAATCACACGCCATTGGGGGTAAAAACCGCTCAGGTTGGGAAAATACCGCGTTACGGAAAATGTTACAGCTTTTCTAACCTATTTTCCAGAAATAGAAAAATAGGGCTCCTTTATGAGAAAGCCCTACTTATGTATTGTGACCTGATCTCTATTTAACCGCGGTAAGCGCCTCTATTTATCTTCCTTTTTCAGTAAATCTTCTGCCGAGTTGGTCGGTTTCTGACAAGTGAAATTTTTGCAGATATAAGCCGTCGGCTTGTCATTAATTGTTGGGCGCTGCTCAAGCAGTTTGAATTTGTCGGTTGGTTTTGAGACAACAACTAATTGATTTGGTCTGAAGCTTCCATGCGCTGCGAAAATCATTTCTTTTAAATCGTCGGAGCGGTCTTTTGCGATGATAGCTACGTCATCATCTGGGTTGAGGAATAAATCGGCGCTGCAAAGCAAATTTCCAAACTGGTCAGGCAATTTTCGGAAGAATGGTGCGTACAACAACAGTAATTCTTCAGCGCGCTTTTCGTACGCCTTGTTGTCGGTCAATCTGGCGAGCTTAGCCAAATTTGCTGCTGCTACAGAGGTTCCGGAAGGTACGGCACCATCGAAATGGCTGCGCGGGCGAGTAACCAATTCTTCGTGATCGTCACTTGTGAAATATAGTCCGCCTTCTTCATTGTCTTTAAAGCGCTCCAACATCACGTCGGTCAATTTCTGTGCTGCTATTAGCCATTTTGGATCCAGGTCAGCGCCAGCCAGATCTAGAAGTGCTTGTACGAAGAAAGCATAATCTTCAAGATATCCATTTAATTTTGCTTTGCCTTTACCGTAGGTGCGCAGCAGGCGGTCGTCTTTCATTAGTTTATCCATAATGAAAGATGCGCAATTCCTAGCCGTTTCAATATAAATTTCTTTGCCTGTTGCGGTGTAGCCACTAACAAAAGCCGAAATCATCAGACTATTCCAACTGGTCAAAACTTTCTCGTCTCTACCTGGCCTGATGCGCTTTTCCCTCGCTGCCAATAATTTTTCATTTATTGGTTTGAGGCGATTGTAGAAAGAATCAACATTCATGTCATTATCGGCTGCCATTGCTTCCGGTGACTTTGAAAAATGCAAAGCGCTGGTGCCGTGTTCGAAGTTACCGGTTTGAGTAACACCATAGACCTGGCATGCCCAAGCACTATCGGCAGTGCCTAGTATCTCGTTGAATTGTGCTGGTGTGAAGACATAGAATTTACCCTCTTCACCTTCACTGTCAGCGTCTAAGCTTGAATAGAATGCACCTTCTTCAGTCTTTAGTTCTCGGTTGACAAAGCTTAAAATGCTTTCTGCTGTGTCGAGCCAGTATTTTCTTCCGAGCAGACGATAGCCATCTATGTATGTTTGGCACAACAAGGCGTTGTCGTAGAGCATTTTCTCAAAGTGAGGAATCAACCATTTACGATCAACAGAGTATCGAGCGAAGCCACCACCAATTTGATCGTTGATACCACCCATCGCCATTTTGTCCAGCGTGGTTGTAACTAGCTCAGTATGAGCATCTCTGGTGCTATCTGACTTGGTCAGGTGATCGATACAGCGCAAAGATAGATTGATATTGAAAGTGTGTGGAAATTTTGGTGCGTTACCGAAACCACCATAAATGTGGTCAAAGATATCCAGCAAACGGTCAGCTGCGTCAAGCAAAACTTCGCGCTTAAGTGGTTCTGCTTGTTCCGCTTTTCCTTCGCTGCGCGCTGAGAGACTGTCGAGCTTTTTCAAATGTTCAGTGACATTCCCGGATGTTTCTTCAACCTCATTGCGTCTGTCTTTCCACGCTTCTGAAAGAGCTTCTAGTAGTTGAGTGAAAGCGGGCATGCCGTGCTTTGGCTCTTTTGGAAAATAGGTGCCACCAAAAAATGGTTTTAATTCTGGAGTCAAAAAGACTGTCATTGGCCAGCCGCCGTGGCCGGTCATCAACTGAACAGCTTTCATGTAGATTTCGTCAATATCTGTGCGCTCTTCGCGATCTACTTTTATATTGACGAATTTTTCATTCATCATTTTTGCAGTGAACTCGTCTTCGAAAGATTCGTGCTCCATGACGTGACACCAGTGGCAGGCAGCATATCCAACTGAAAGCAAAATTGGCTTGTTCTCTGCTTTTGATTTCTCTAAAGCTTCTGGACCCCAGGGAAACCAATCGACTGGATTGTAGGCATGCTGCAGCAGGTAGGTGCTGGTCTCATTGATGAGCCGATTTGCCTTTCCTTCTTTTTTCTCGCCTTTATGCGTTTCGGCTGCTTTCACAATCCATCTCCTTTGCCTTTAAAACTTCGCTGCCTGCAAATTTCAATTTGTTTTTTGAGTCAAGACTAGTTGATATGCATCAATGGTTGCATCCACCGCTTTATCCCAGGTAATCGACTCAGCTGTAATTTTCGCGTTTTCAGAAATTTTAGTAAGTTTAACCCTGTCGTGTATAAGTTCTGCGATCAAACCTGCCAATTCTTTGTGATCAAGATGATTTTTCAAAATCAGGGCATCATGGTTGTCACTTAGCACCTCGGCTACGCCCGAGACTGCACTCACAATGGGCGCCAGACCACGCAACATGCCTTGCAGCGGAGCCATTCCAAACGGTTCAATTCGAGAAGGAAGGACGATGCTGTCAGCTTGTGCATAGACATTGTCCATGTCTTTTCGAAAGCCGAGATAATGCACTGACCCTTTTAATCCGAGCTTAAAAAGCCGTGCTGTGTCGAGCGGCCTCTCCTTCAAACCGGCAATCAGAAGCTGACAATTTTCCCCAGAATTTTTAAGAACTTGCATAGCTTTCAGGAGCACATCCAGTCCCTTTTTCCGAAAACCTTTTCCAACAAAAAGGAGCGTGAAAGTTTGCGATGGAGTTTTATTTGGTGCCGATTGGGGAGAAGGCGAAGCGAGAGACGCGCCTGGATAGGAAATTACAGATGGTTTTTCAGCCAGGCTAAACGCTTTGTAGAAATCATCCCGGCAAGTTTTGGAAGTGAACACCAGACACTTAGCGGAGGTAGAAAGAATTTTGTCGACTTTATCCCGATGCTGGTAAGCGCGAGTAAATCGCACTTTGCAATCGTTGAGCAGCTTTTCCCAGGCTTCTCCAACTTCACTCAAACGGCTCACTGTGTGGTTGTGAAAAGTCACCACATCTGGTGAGTGCATGGGATGGTGTTGGGAGTGCACGATGTCGAATGTCCCAGCGTGTCTGACGGCGTGTGTGGTCAACGATAGATACTCTTCCAGGCGACGCCACTTCGGACCCTTCGCTGGTTTGGCGAACAGCTGGAATTTTAAATGCGGGTGCTCGAGCTTTGACTGATTTTCTTCGCACAGGACAGTGACGTGAACGCCTCTGTCTAAGAGCCCTTCTACGATTTTGTGGCAGTAAAGTTCTAATCCGCCAGCTGGTGAAAATAGACGCGAAACCATGCAGACACGTAAACCTGCCGGGTTGTATGACCCCGACGTGCGAGATTTAGAATCGTCCGCAGTTATCACTACTCATCTTTCAAATATTCGGCGCGGCTAATTTTGTCGTTGTACCAAGTAGTTATATAGGTGGCGACGACAATCACTGCCAGACTGCTTAAAACAGACATCTCTTCTCTCCCTGACTGGGTTTTTGACGAGTGACATGATTGTATCCCTGCCAAGCGAAAGGCGGCCAAGGCTGAGAAGTTATATCAATGAAATATAGTTAGTTTTTTCCGGAATGTCCGTTAAAAGCTCTATTTGGTTGAAAAGCGCTGGAAACTCACACAAGGTTGGGTTTTCCAGCTAGAATGAAATAAGAAGTTATTTCGTTCAAGTGTTTGCCGCCGCACCGATTCCTCTGGATCGGTACTTTTTGCTTCACATGTTTCTGAGCCTAAACGAACCACAGGTCTATCGATGGCGAGCATCTCTTCAATATTTGCTTTGACGGCAATCATTTTGCTCACCGTACCGGTTTGTGCAAAAACGGCGCAAAAGCCCGGAGTGCGTGGCAAAGTGGATATTAAGGCGCCGCCTAACATTGTCTGGGATGCCGTCCATAAAGAACGCGCTGAGGATCCGGATCTTTCCTACAGCAAAGTTCTGGAGACGCACGGTGACAAAGTCATGCTCGAGCAAAAGTTCAAAGGTATGCCAATTATTGGTGAAGCAACCTGTTTGCTTGAGCAAGAGGAGACAATCAACAAGCGTATCGACTACAAGCTTGTCCGGTCCGACAAATTCAAAGAACTCTCTGGTAGCTGGATTTTAACAGCCAAACCAAATGGTGTCACATCTCTGGAATTGCAATCGCGTCTGCATACCGGACTGCCGTTTTCTGAAGCAATCATCAATCACATCCTTAAAGGTCGCATCCAGAAACGACTTGAGAGAGTCAAAGCATCAGCGGAGCGTATTGTTGCAGCTACAGCGATGACAAGCGTAACTCCGCTTCCGACGCCATCACTTGCTCGTGTACGTACAGAAGCTGAATAGATTTAAGTTTTTGCGGCTTCGAGTAAGCCGGAATACAAATGCATGTTTGCGTCGAGCACACTGTTGAGTCCATACAACACTGATTCCAAGCCAATTTCGTCTTTTGCAAAGAACAAGGCAAGAGCAACGGACTCTTCAGAATGCTCGCATTCTACAGTGACGTGATCGAACCAGATATGGTGCTCAAGCGACAGATATCTGAAGCTATTTTGCATGTGTCTGAATTCTTCGATTGCCAAAATCTCAGTGGCTGTAATGGCTCCAGCAGCGATTGCCGGCTTGATCAAATCTTTTGGGTGATCACTGTTTTCAGGGAAATAGAAATTTGGAACAATCGATATATAATCTGCCACGCCAGACATAATTGTTTCATGCTTAAGGTCCGAAACTTCCACTCCAGCTTTTATGCCGAGGTCGAAAAGCTGCAACTGATGCCGATGATCGGGGTTGCCGTTGCCGTATTCATTGCGCACATTTTCCAGAATATAGCCGACAGCTTCCTCCGGCATTAAGGTCGCCGCTTTCAAAAGCAAACGTCTAAGTAGCGATGCATGCGCGTCGTAATTGGCTAAAAACGAAGCTATCTGCGCTTTCGACAACGGCGTTTTATCGAGATAATCAAAAAGCGGATGCCTGGCACAATCGTGCGCAAAAGCAATCGCCCTGAGCTTTTCGCCTACGATTATGGGGTCAAATAGACAAGCGGAATCAATAGTAGTCTCGATCATGAAATTAGACTGATTTTGCGGCTGGTTCGCGTACTGACGTAGCGGCGTCTTTCGGCTTTGCCTCTTCAGGCTTTCCCAACTCGTCGCGTTCAGCCTCTTCTTTCTCGAGCAACCATTGTGCTTCCAGAGCAGCCTGGCATCCTGTTCCGGCGGCAGTGACGGCTTGACGATAGATAGAATCCATGACGTCGCCGGCTGCGAAGACGCCCACAATGTCAGTGAAGACACCTTTACTGATCACATAGCCATTCTCGTCGAGAGGCAAGTGACCTTTGAGTAAGTCTGTATTTGGTTGGTGACCGATAGCGATGAAGACTCCGTCGGCAGGATATTCCGTGACTTCGTCAGTTTTGATATTGCGAACTCGGACGCCTGTCACTTCGCCTTTGGAGACATCCATGATCTCTTCCAATTTGGAATTGAGCAAATAATCAACTTTGGTGTTGCGCTTGGCGCGATCAATCATAATGGCTGATGCTCTGAACGTTTCGCGTCTGTGGATAACGGTCACAGAGCTTGCAAATCGGGTCAAGAACATGGCTTCTTCAAGCGCCGTGTCACCGCCGCCCACTACGAATACTTTTTTCTCTTTGAAGAAAAAACCGTCGCAAGTGGCGCAAGCTGAGACACCGTGTCCCATCAGTTTGCTTTCTGCTTCCAAGCCGAGCAATTTTGCAGAAGCGCCTGTGCAGACGATCAAGACATCACTGTGAATTTCTTCGCTGGACGTCTTAATGACGAAAGGACGCTTAGAGAGATCGATTGACTCTGCGTTGTCGTAAATATATTGAGTACCGAAGCGCTCTGCTTGAGCAATCATTTGCTCCATGAGCTCGGGACCCTGAATGCCGTTCGGAAATCCGGGGAAATTTTCAACGTCGGTGGTAATCGTCAATTGACCGCCTGTTTGCAGCCCCTGAATGACGAGCGGTTCAAGGTTGGCTCTGGCAGCATAAATAGCTGCTGTGAGCCCGGCGGCTCCAGATCCTAGAATGGTCAATTTCTTTCTGATTGGCATGTTGGTGTTATCCCGGACTGGTCCTTCAATTGTAGGACTGTAAACCGCTTACAAACAGGAGATTCACGATTACTTATCAATTGGCATCCGAGCTTATTTTACGCTTTCAAGCGGTAAGTTGCGCTTTCTGTCGGCGTTTCGCTCGTGAATGCTGCTTTTAGTTGCAAAGCATGATCTGCATTCTCATAATTCTAAACCGTTCGCAGCCAGACGACATCATTTAGTAAGAAGTTGTCGAGCGAGAAATGCGTCTTAAAGCATCTCTTCGTCTGACACCGGAATTGATTTTTCAACGGTTGAGCTTGTAATCGAAGGTCTCAAGCCAAAAGGCAGGTTTCGGCGCAAGGTATCGAAGTCGGAAAGGTGCTTGAGCTTTTGTTCTTGCAGCTTAATCATGGCTACGGTCACAGTAGAATCCTGCGCGGCGAGCGAACTTATCAATTGCGTCAATCTTTCCAGGTCGTTCAATTTGCCCAAAATTTGCTGGGCGCGCACTAATTCTAAATTGGTAAGGCCAAAAAAATCGCTCAATAAATAACGCCAGGCCTTCACGACCAGGCGCAATTCGTGCAGCTCTGAAGGTGTCTGGGCGTGCGCTTCCAACCCCCGGGCGGTTTCTTCCTGCTCTTGAAGTAAGGGCTCTAAGTGGCTATATGCTGACTGAAATAAACGCGATGAGCCGGCGTGCTTGATGGCAATTTGCTGAGGTCTGGTCAATAAAAATTTCAGCGTTTCTTTCAACAGTTTTTTGACGTTGAGCTTTTCTAGTCCTTTGGAAACCTTTGCACTGGCTTTCTTCCGCTCTTTTTTGAAGAGTTTGATAATAGGCGAACTCAATTCGTATTCTTCGGCAAGTTCGATGTTTACGTCCCAGTCACGCAGGCGGCCGAGCATTTTATGGACTTTCCGAAGGCGGCTGCCAGCCACTTTCCAATATTTTTTCTCATTCCAGTCGTCTTTTTCAAGAACAGTCCAGATCGACTCCCAACGCCGCAGTGCGACGCGAGTCTCGTGCACCAATTTGCCTGCAGACGATTTATTCAGTTGCGCTTTCGCCAACTTTTTAAGCACTTTCTCGACATCTTCATAGATGCTCAGTGCAGTCTTCTGCTCGAGTTCAAGCCAAGCTTGTTCACGCAAGTGAGGTGGCGCACTTTCCGGCGCTTCACGAATGCTTTGTAGTCGGCTGAGCCGATTTTCCAGAGGAATCAAAACCATTTTATTTCAGCCAATCATCAAGAATTTGCTTCGACCTTTTCACTACTAAATCTTTTCCGCCCCTGGCATAGACAGCCTGTGCTCTTTCTACCAATGTGGGCATAGTCACTTTTTTAAATTCGGGCAAATGGTGCGGTTGTTGGAGAAACTTGCGCAGAGGGGCTACAGACTTTGACCAGACGAAATTTTCCGCTAGTTTTTTAGAACCCTGGCGACATTGTTCTTCCCGTTTTGGGTCGCTCAATAACTCGGTAATGGCGTTGACCCAACCATCTACATCGCCATAATCGAGAGCCCGACCGGCATTATTTGCTTCAATTAATTCGGCAAGTTGATCACCACCGGTAGTGAGCACCGGTAAACTCGCCCAAAAATAGTCGAGTAATCGTGTTCTAAATGAAAATCTAGTCTCGGGTAAATCAAAGTGTGCTGACACTCCGATATCGGCATCAAGCAGGAAGTTGACCCGTTCTTCGTATGGTGTCCACTCTTCGTGAAAGAAAACGATGCGGTTGATCACATTTAATTCAATTGCTAATTCTTTGGCTTTTATTGCCATGTCCATCAGCGGAACTTGAGGATTTGGTGATTTCATTCCCATGAAAAACAAGCGCAAATTGGGAATTGTCTCCGACGCTTTTGCCGCTGCGCGGATGACCGTGAGCGGATCAAACCAGTCCCAGATGCCGCCGCCCCAGAGCATTAATTTGCTGTCGGCCTCAATACCTGGAATATTTCCTTTGGCTCCCATCCCCAGTCTTTCTGGCTTGCCGTCTTGTGTGCCAAACGGAATGCAATCGATTAATTTACGCATTGAAGGATCAAAAGCGTACATATCAGGATTAACTCTACCAAGTGCACAGAAGCGCCCAATCCAGTAATCGCGCTGTCTTTCGGATGCACATACTGAAAAATCGCAGGCGACCATATGTTGTTCAAGAACTTTGTGCATCAGTCTGTAACTGGCATTCGCCGCGACATCATTGGTCTCGTATTGAACCAAAATTGAAAAAAGATATGGATCATATAGATCGACGGTCAGGTATTTGCCGAGCGCTGCTAAGCCGGGATAAGGCTTGAGTACGTTGGCCTGGATGAAAATTGCGTCATGCTGCCCGGCCAGATTATAGAGCTGAGTTTTATTTCCGCCCGTGACCAGTTGGAAAGATTTAGGCAGAGAGCGTTTTTCGCGTAACTCCTGAAGCACTTCGTCGCTCGTTCTGTGCGGTGAAAATACCGTCACGTCGAACTCATTTGAAAGTGCCAGTCCTAACTCGAACGCTCTGATTGCAGGACCCGCCATCTGGCGAGCAATCGGTTCTAGTGTGACAAAAATTATGCTTTTGCAAGGCGCATTAGCCATCTGCAATTCTCACTCCCGCCCGCTCTATTCCTAATTCTGCAGCGCAAAGTTCGCAAAATTAGAGCAATTTCCGAAGAGCGCCATTATATCTCCTTCACGAAATGACTGGGAGCTTTCAAGGGATTATGTACAATAGGTGTTTCTCACAGAGACCTGTCCCATAATGTCAAAACCACTCATAAGCGTCGTAATCCCCAACTGGAACGGTAAAAAGTTCCTGACCGGTTGCCTCGACTCGCTGGCGACACAGACTTATGAGCCTATCGAGATTGTGATTGTCGACAACGGCTCTAAAGACGGCTCTGTCGAGTTTCTGAAAGAAAACTACCCGCACGTCAAGCTCGTTACATTTCCAGTCAACACTGGCTTCAGCCCAGCCGTCAACGCTGGAATCAAAGCTTCCACCGGAGTAATGGTGGCTCTTCTCAACAACGATACTGTTGTTGATCCACGTTGGATGGAAGAATTTGTAATTGCCATGGACGAGCATCCAGAAGTCGGCAGTGCCGGCTGCAAAATGCTCGCTTACGACGACCATTCGTTGTTGGATGGCGCAGGCGATGGCTACAGGCGCGGCGGATTGCCAGGGCGGATCGGTCACAAAGAGCGCGACACCGGTCGCTTCGACCGCAAGCGCTACTTACTCGGAGCCTGTGGTGGAGCCGCATTGTATCGTCGTGAATTATTCGACGACATCGGTTATTTCGACGAAGACTATTTTGCATATCTCGAAGACGTCGACCTCGGATTGCGTGCTCAAGCCGCTGGTTTTAAATGTATTTATGCACCAAAGGCAATTGTGTATCATCTTGGTTGCGGCACCACTGGCAGTGGCTATAGTCCACTGGTCGTTCGGCTCTCTGCCCGCAATAATTGGAATACGATCGTCAAGAATATTCCGAACCCATTGCTTGTCCGCTTTTTGCCTCACATATGTTTTTGGCAACTCTATTATCTGGCTGTAGTAACAGTCAGAGGTGGTCAACTTATTCCGTGGTTATTGGGCACCATGGATGCCATCAAACTGCTTCCTAAAATGTTGAAGAAGCGCGATGAAATTCATAGTAAGAGACGCACCTCCCTCGAATATTTTGAAAATTTGATTGTCGAGAGCGAACGTGACCTTGGGGATTCCAAATCACGTTTGTACAAGCAGCAACTCACAAAAGTGACTCAGCCAGCCGCTAAATAACCAGTTTTATTTTAAGGCTCAAACTTTTCGTCAGCGGATTTTGGCAGAATGGCTAAGGCTTGCTGGCACAATTTGATGCAATCGCTCATCCGGTCGATTGTAGCTTCTAGCTGCGTGTGCGCTTTAGAAGGCTTGCGGCTATCTATTAAATCAACTGAGAAGCGCAAGTCGGCGAGCGACTCTTCGATTATTGTCTCGGATGACAAAATCAATTCGGTTGCTTGCTTGAGTCTGTAGGTCTCGTCTTTGGCGCGGCAGTCTCCACAATAGCCCAGAATGTCGAAGCGGCTGGAGCGATGCTCAAAACCTTTTCGTTGGGCCACCGATTTTCCGAATCCTCTTATTAGGTCGTCGATAAACTCAATTGTTAGTCCGCAACCCAGACATATAAGGTGGTCGTGGTCCGGACCTTCTTCAGACGGTTCGTAACGCATGCCGCGCTCGCCGGAGACAGTATTGACGTTGCCATCCGCTTTGAGGCGGTGCAGGTTGCGATACACAGTCGAAAGACTCAGTTCATAGCCCAACTCCAGAGCCTTTTCATAGACTTCAGCGGCTGTGACGTGCGTACCTTTAGGGAAGGACTTGACGATGGTGGCGATTGATTCCTGGGAATGACCGTGCCGACCAGACTTTTTGCCGAGCCTACCTTCTATATCGTTTTCTTGGTCTTGGTCATCGCCGTCTGCTTCCAGATCGGTTTGTAGGTCGTTGTCGATTTTGTCGCCAGGGTTGTTTGTCATTAGATTGAAAATACTATTGAGAAAATTGTCACCATATTTACGGATGATATGGCTTCTGAGTTGGCGGTGTCAAATCGCTGGAGCGATTGATTCCTGGGCTTGTTACTTTATCCCAACCGGACAAAAAATGTATGGGCGAGTAAACCCCTATGTGAGTCTTACTTCTTTCATCTTGAAAATTAGCGTCTATCTTGCAACATTCTGTAAAAAATCCACCTGACAATCTTGGCGATTACATTGATTATGAGCTATGGTTAATTGACAGAGCTATTCGCAAATAGTAACTTGTTAGTGGACCCGGTAGTGAGAATGATTTGCAAATTTTGGCAAACTCCTTGCAGTCATTAGCATTCTCGAAGCTCTTTTGAGCTTTCCCTTTCCAAATTGGATCTGTCTCGCAAATCGGATCTTCATCAAAGTTGGTCAGGGAACCACAACGACAAATCAATAAGCCGGCACTCTGAGAGTTTGCTCTCTAACTCGAAAGTAGTGTCGGCTTTTTGCATTTGCAGATGACTGAAAAGCGTGCAATCATCCTGTCATCGCTTGTTTGGAACGGGTGCCAAGTCAAGAAGTGAAAGTAATTATCAATAAAGAAAGTACGGTGCCGATACGCGACCAGCTTATCGAGCAAATCGCCTTGCAGATTGCTTCCGGAAGTCTCAAGGGTCAGGAGAAACTGCCCAGTATTCGGGCATTAGCCCAGAGACTGGGGATCCACTACAGCACTATCACTGCAGCCTATAACCATCTGGCTGGCGTCGGGCTTCTTGAAATTCGCCAGGGTAGCGGTGTGCGAGTGGCAGGCAAAGCACGCACTGAAGTTAAAGATGTCGACCTTAGAAAAATGTGTGAGGACTTCTTTGCGCAGGTAAGTGAGTCAGGTTTTTCACGGGAAGACTTAAAGCCGGTGATGAGCAGTTTGCTAGAGCGCAAACCTGTCAAACGTCTCGTTGTAGTCGATCGAAACAAAGATTTTCACGCTGTTCAATTGGCGGAATTGACGCCGGAATTTAAACAACAAATAGTAGCTGTCACTACCGAAGAGATGCTACAGAAAAAAGAATGGCTAAACGACTCGCTCTTCATCACAAGTCTCTATCATGTTTTTGCATTTGAAAATGTAATCGATGACCGCACCCGTTTGATTGTCTGCGACATCGAGCCTGCTCGCTCAGAACTCGAACATGTCCAAAACTTGAAAGATGGCAGTCTGGTATTACTTGTTTCGTATAGCCAAACACTTCTAAATATGGCAACCAAGCTGCTCGCAGCTCAGCGTGGCGAACAAATTGCAGTGCGATCACTCCTAACCACTGACAAAACTGAGTTGCAGTACATGATGAAATATGCCAGCCTGGTCATTTGTGACCTGGCCAGTAAGGAAGAAGTTGCCGCAGTAGCCGGCAAAACTCCATATATGGTTTTTCGATTGTATGCGCCACACACTATCGAAAGAATCAAGGAACGTCTTTCGAATTGGGGCTAAACGCAATATTCGTGCAACCGCGGGCGGTGTGCAGATTTATGCTGTTTTTACCTCGGTATTACGCCCAGACCCGGACGGTCTGACAGTTTCATGAAGCCATTTTCGTATACGGCACCCAGATAAGGGTCGTCGGAGAGCAAGAGGGCACCATCCAGGTCGAGATGATCGACTAGTGATGCCAGGTGCACTGCGGCCGTTACACCAAGTGAAGACTCAAGCATGCAGCCGAACATAATTTGCATGGAATGCGCGCGCGCTGTGTGAATAACTTTCAGCGCTTCAATCAAACCGCCCGTCTTAGCCAGTTTCACCACCACACCATCAATTGCGCCAGCTAATTTTGCAACGTCCACCGCCCGAGCAATACTTTCGTCTGCATAAATTGGAATGGGTGAATTATCTCTGACCAGTTTCCAATCTTCGTAATGTGCATTTTTCGGAAGTGGCTGTTCGATGAATTGAACACCATTTTCGTGCAAGAAATGTGACATCTCGATTGCTTTTTTCGGAGTCCAGCCGCCATTGGCGTCAACACGCAGAGGCATGTCTGGAGCGACTTTTCTGACTCTGTTGATGATGTCGCGATCAAAAGTGGTGCCTTGTTTGACTTTCAAAATTTTGTAGCCCGCGTCAACTGCTTCGCGCGCTTTCTTTTCAATCATTTCTATGTCGGCAATGCCGATCGTAAAATCAGTGATCGGTGCTTCCAGATTTGATAATCCAAGCATCTTATAAGTTGGAGTATTTAAAATCTTCCCGCAAAGGTCATGGAGAGCCATTTCGATTGCTGCTTTGGCAGAGGCGTTTCCTGCCAGCGAGCGGTCCATCCGTCGCGAAATTTCTTGAATTGCAAACGGATCGTCGCCGAGCAACTCTTCATTTTTAAATGTCTCAAGAACAGCATTAACGGTTGCCGTATTTTCGTTGTGATATTCAACTGGTGCCGCTTCGCCCAGACCGGTGACGCCGTCAAATTCGAGCTTGACCAGGACGTTGTAGGTTTTTTCTGAAGTACCGTATGAAATCCCGAATGGATGAGTGGATGTCATTACCAACGGTTCATAGCTTAGGCTGATTTGGCGAGTGCGGGTAGTTTTCACTTGGTTTTCTCCTCATAGCGAATGATCGCATCAAACAATTCAGTGACGCCATTGCGTACAGGATCCGCGCATGGCAAGCCTGTTTCCTCTCTTGCTTTTGCAATTGCAGTAGCTGCATCTTTGTCGCTCATACCCCAGGTATTGATTGCAACACCGACCACTTTTGCAGGTCTGAGCAAAGACGCCATCTCTTCACATGCAGTAATTGTGCGAGTGAGACTTGGCAAAGGCAGGTCAAGTTCACAAATATTTGTCTTGGTAGCCTTTGTGCACAAGATCATCGACTTTGGCGCAGCGCCGTGAATCAGTGACAGGCTGACGCCGGAAAATCCAGGGTGAGACAGTGAGCCCTGACCTTCCACAAAAACAAAGTCGCTGTCTTTAGCGGCTGATACGACCATCTCTTCGACAGCACCGGCCATAAAGTCGCCAATGACGCGGTCGATTGCGATGCCCTCGCCACAGATCATAATTCCAGTTTGCCCGGTGGCAATAAAGCTGCTTTTCAAACCACGTTTGCGGGCTTCGTTGTCCAATTCGAGCGAGACGGTCATTTTTCCGACCGCGCAGTCGGTGCCAACGGTCAGACAGACATGTTGTTTAAGTTTTCTTGCGGCGCCTTCTCCGACGGGTAATTTTTCTGGAGGTTTCCTGACATCGAAAAGACGACGATTTAGACGCCTGGCGGTGCTGGCAATTTCCTCATCGTCTTCTAGGAAATCGTGTAGCCCATTAACTACATCCATGCCCGACTCGAGGGCTTGAAGAATGTCTGCGCGCCAGGCTTTCGGCAATTCTCCGCCCGTCCAGGCTGTTCCCAACAACAGGGCTGTCGGCTTATGCTCAAGTGAGTCCGCAACTGACGCGACAATCGGCGCATCGCAATTTAGACCGACTGCTTTTCGGACAGATTGCCCTGCCAATTCGGCGTCAATTACCGCCGCGACTGGGTTTCGCCCATATCTGATTACGCCCACAGCCGTCTTCGAATGAGATTTCCCAAACTCTCCTGGCGCGTAAATCGCCAACCGTGCCTGCGGTTCAAGATAAGTAGCCACAAAATTCTCCAGAGAAAACCGACCCTTAGGAAGGTCAAGAAGTTGTCACATGCATAACGACATTTATTGTTAAAAGACAAATCTAACAAGATTAGTCCTTCGGTGCCCTAGAATTATAGAAGGAGTCTTCTCGAGGAGACCCCTTAACTTGAGACTCGCTTGCACGAGCCCGAAGAGGGAGTGCAGTACTGCAAGTATCGAAAGTTGAGACAGTATTCAGCACGGGACAAGCAGTCCTGTTGCATGTCAAGATCAGTCTGGGAGACCGGTTGAATGGCCATGGATGACGACGATCAAGTAAATTCTGCAGCTGGTGGACAAGAGGAAGCGGCTAGCCCGCCCACTTCCATTGCTGATGAAATAGACGCAGGCATTGCCAAGCCCGAAGAAAAGGGCGGACGCATGAATGCAGCCAAGGCGTTCTACCGCGCCATGTATGCCGGTGAGGAAGCGAATCCTGAGGACTACGGGATTTCCCTTGAGAAAACGGGCGGCAGTCCAGCTGCCGACAGTGCCCGCGTGAAAGAACTTGAGGCTCACGTCGGCGAGCTTGAAGGCAAAG
>JACMKL010000045.1 GCA_014380105.1 Candidatus Melainabacteria bacterium | reverse complement strand
CTATGAAGAAATCATAATACGCAAAGCATCACAAAATTTTGCTGCGGACAGAATTGCTGAAACGACTTCAGCTATCTTCACATGCAGCACTGATGGAGCTTATGTGGTGGCACAAGATAAGGGCTCGCTTGTGCTACATAATTTAAAAATTCCATTGGCAGAAAGCAGCAAAAAATATGCTGGACAATATCGCAATAGACCATCTGCCGATTTAGGTATCGATACAGACTCAGTTTCATGCATTACGATGGGAGATTGCTCTGACCCTGCCGCGCGCATCGCATTAAGTCATGATCGAAAAACCTTGGCAGTCGCGATGCCAAATTTCAATCATATTATGATTTGGAGCTTACCGGGCGGACGATGCATGGGTGTTATTTTTGGACTCGCGCATGAAGCAATCAGTGAATTCAAAATAACTTCGGCAGGTGCCATCTTAAACGTTACTCGCGCAGGGCGGGTGCAATTTTGGGAAGCTGATTATTATGGTAATGCCTGGACTTGGTCTCTTGAATTAGTTCAAATTTCACACCATCCAGTAAATACCTCAAGCGTTGACTTGCTCGCCAGGGCGAAGGAAATGCGAAAACGCGGTTGGCTCACAAACCAGGAAGCGAATTTGTTGGACATAGCCCTGTTGCTATTCAACAGTCGTCTTTGCCTGGACGTTGAAATAGACTGGCAAACAGAACTTCCAGGAGACAAATTCGACATTGAAATAGATTGACTTAGTCAGCCCTATTAGAGCGCTGATGCTTCAATTTTCCCTTCGCGAATCGCTTCAATTAGACTGCGGTGATCAGATTCATTCTGTTCTAGATACTTATCAGCAAACTGCCCAATTGCGTTTGCAAACGCTTTTCCTTTCCCTATGTAGCCAGCGATAATGGCGGCATCTCCTGAGCGCGCGTGAGCCCGCGCCAGTGCCCATCCGCAATTGCGTGCAAAACCGAGCATATTGGAAGGATTAAAGATTTCTACCATTGGTCGCACTTTCACATCTCTCAACTGACGGACATAGAAGTCTTTTCCATCTGAATTCAAATAATGACCAAGAAAAATATCGCTCGCTGCTTGCATGATTCTTTGCCCAATCACCACTCTTGCTCCGCAATTTAGCGTGCTTCGGAAATTTGAATAAGGCTCAAGTACGGAAGGTCGAGCTTCTTTCACTTGCAAAAACAACGGGTCATTTTCGGCAGCAAATAAAAGTACGATGCCGCAAATCGTGCCAACACTTCCTACGCCCACAACCTTCAGCGCATTGTCGGCAATTTCATATCTATCAAACAATACGCGCACATCGGCAGGCAGTGAAGCGCGATACAACTCTGCTGAATGAACGATTCTGGCGCGATATTCCGGAGTTTCACTATCAGCCTCATGATAAATCAGGGGTGGTTGGTCTTTGATGCGTGGCTGACCACCTTTAACGTGTGCAAGTTTTACGAATTCAGCTTGTGCATCACGAGACAATGCCTTTGCCAATACTTTTTTGCGGCGTTTTTTTAGTTGCTGGTCTTCTGTAAGTTCGATCAATGCTCGATAGTCAATATACGAATACCAAGCTTGAAGAGTTGGAGTTTCGGCAAGCTCCTGCATTCGGTCGCGATAGCACTCTGCTAAACGCACAGCTGAAGCGACTGCGTCTGAGCGCTTGTGACCATTGTGGCTACTTGCAATAACGAAACTAGCGGCCAATCGTTTTAGATCCCATTCCCATGGCGCCGGAAAGGTTTCATCAAAATCGTTGATATCAAAAACAATATTTCGCTCCGGTGTGGCAAACGCGCCAAAATTTAGCAAGTGGCAGTCTCCACATGCTTGCACCGCATAACCGGTAGAGGGCGTAGATGCAAGATCGTCAGCCATTATGACTGCCGCTCCCCGAAAAAATGTAAAAGGAGTGACGAGCATACGACCGTAGCGAATAGGTAGCAAGCTTTCAATTCTGCCAACGCTCGATTCGATCAGAACATCAACCGGATTATCTCTTCCTGCTTTATTGACTTCAAACTCTGCGTGCGACTCTCGTGGGCATTTGACTCTCATTGCGCGTCCCGCTTCATAGCGGTCCTTCAGAGTGCGCATATGAGTCGGCTTATTCATGTAAGCTGCTTCTTGCAGGACTTTCTTAAAAGGTCGATTTTCGACCTTCGAATCCGCCGCCTTGCCTGATGTTGCTGTTTCTTCTTTTTTGCTGCGCGGATTTTTTGTTTTCATCGACACTATCTCATGGTCAACTTTTACACACAAAAATGCACATACCCAAATAGATACAATTGCAAATCACAGCCGCAAGGAGTTAACCATTGACTCAGAATTTTTCCAATGTACCGCTTCAGCACATTGTCGCCTTTAAATTCTCAGACGACGCAGACCCAGTGCAGGTAGGGTCTATTGTTTCGGCTCTACGTGACCTCAAAAATCAGATTTCGGAAATTGTTTCCATTCAGTCGGGACGCAACAACAGCCCTGAAAGTCTCAATAACGACTTTACTCACGCCTTCATCATCAAATTCGCCAATGAGCAGGACCGAGACACCTACCTCGTCCATCCCGCACATGAAGAATTTAAGTCTCTAATTAAGCCATTTGTCGCAGATGTGTTCGTTTTTGACTTCTTCGACGAGCCCTGACCATGTAGTCAAGTAAAACGAAGCTGAGGATATGGCGTTCTAAAGACCGCAGGAACGCTGAAAACAATATTAGAAGCGCCATTTCCCAAAAGGCGTCCCTTTCATAGTAAAATGCTCTTCTGTGCGAACATTTCAGAGGGCGCGAAGCAGCGTAGCTGCGACAGCGATACCTTTTCACCCCCACTAATGGTGCAAGAACTCAAAGCTATGGAAACGAAATACGGACCATTAACGATTCATCAAAAAGGCGTTGCAGTAAAACAATTGGCCGCCACCCAGACTGACGGTAAAACGCACATATTTGACAAAGTGAGACTTTCCTTTCACCTTGAACGATTCGAATCTGCTGAAAAGCTTAATGCAGATGTTAAGTGCTTCATTCGTATTCCCGATTGTGGTTATGAACAAGAGCACAGTGCAACTTGCGAAATGCGCGTTGGACAGACTCACGGTGCAGCAGTCGTCGCAGCTCCAGTCATTAAATTAGACTTCGAAAAAGCTGAAGATACACAGATGATT
>JACMKL010000044.1 GCA_014380105.1 Candidatus Melainabacteria bacterium | reverse complement strand
GTTTCTCATCCAAGCCAAATAGCTTTCGCCATAACGCTCTGGCACGAAAGTAATGCGCTCTTCTTCGACAACCTTAATGGCGGGCTCGGCAAGCTCTTTCATTGAGCAATACCACTGGTCGGATAGATAAGGTTCTATAACAGTGTTGCACCGCTCGCAGTGCCCAACACCATGCTCATAGTCCTTAACTTCAACCATCAGTCCGGCTTCTTGTAGTTCTTCAACTGCAGCGGCGCGCACTGCAAATCTTTCTTTCCCTTGAAATTGTTTCGGCACAAAATCGTTGACCGACAATTTGCCTTCCGAATCGATCACAACTGGAGCTTCCAGACTGTGACGCTGTCCGACTTCCCAGTCGTTGGCATCGTGGGCTGGTGTAATTTTGAGGGCGCCAGTTCCGAATTCTCTATCTACATAGGTGTCTGCGATAACCGGAATTTCACGATTGGTGAGAGGCAATTTCACGGTCTTGCCGATGAAATTCATATAGCGATCGTCTTCTGGATGGACGGCAACGGCAACGTCGCCAAAGAGAGTTTCGGGTCGAGTTGTGGCGACCGTCAGTGAATCGTTACCTTCTGTAAGCGGATATTTGATTAGATAAAGATGACCTTTTTCGTCTTCGTGCTCGACTTCGAGGTCGGAAAGGCTCGTCAAGCAGCGTGGGCACCAGTTGCAGATGCGGTTGCCACGATAAATAAATCCGTCTTTATAAAGTATGACGAAGGCGCGGTAGATGGCTTTGACATAACTTTCGTCCATTGTAAAAGCGATGCGATCCCAGCTAAAGCTGACGCCCAGGCGTTTGTACTGCGCCATGATGGTATCGCCGTATTGTTTACGCCAAACCCAGACTTCTTCGATAAATTTTTCTCTACCTAAGTCGCGGCGATTGCGCCCCTCTTTCTTAAGTTTGCGCTCCACAACCATCTGCGTCGAAATGCCCGCGTGGTCTGTACCTGGCTGCCAGAGGACGTTGTAGCCCTGCATCCTTTTGAGACGGATCAAGATGTCTTGCAAAGTGCCGTTGAGAGCGTGCCCCATGTGCAGGTTGCCGGTGATGTTCGGTGGCGGAAGGGCGCAGGAAAAGCTCGGTTTATCCGGATGGATGTCAAGATCGAAAACTTCCTGGTCAAACCAGGACTGGGTCCACTTAGCCTCGATCGCTTTTGGGTCGTAAGGTCCGGTGGCTGGCGCATCGGGTGTGGACAAGGCGGAATCTCTCGTTGACATGTGTGCTCCGTCAAAAAGCGTTATGGAAACCGAAATAGTTCGGAATTGCCGATTATATCCGGGATAGAGGTGTGTCGACAACTTGCAAAGAGGAATTCTGTTGCGCAATTACACAATCTATTTCAAGGAAGAGAACCTGACTGATGTTAGAATTTTCGGCTGGAGTCATGGCGCGTATTGCCCTGACTACTTTGTGGACAACTCAGCAAACAGGACCAATCATGATTTCCAGCAATGATTTTCGACCAGGTGTGACTGTTGAATGGAATAACGGTGTGTGGCAAGTCATCGAAGCGATGCACGTCAAGCCGGGAAAAGGTTCTGCTTTCGTGCGTACGAAGATGAGAAACCTGCAAACGCAAAACACCCTGGAAAATACCTTCCGCGCCGGTGAAAAGCTTCCTCAAGCAGTCGTTGAGAAGTCAGACATGCAATATCTGTACAAAGCTGGCGATAACTACGCTTTGATGAATGTTGAAAGTTTTGAGCAAATCGAACTCGACGAAAAAACATTTGGTGAAGGCGCAGAGTTCTTGAAAGAAGGTTTGGAAGGCATTCAAATTTTGGTCTACAACGATAAAGTAATCGGTGTAGACATGCCTAATACAGTTGAATTGGATGTTACTGAAACAGCTCCGGATGAGCGCGGTGATACCAGTTCCGGTGGTGGTAAGCCAGCTATTTTGGAAACAGGAGCAAGCATCACTGTTCCTTTCCACATTAAAGTTGGCGATAAAATCAGAGTTGATACCAGAAGCAGAAAGTATTTGACCCGCGTCAACTAAAACTGCTGTCATTTGGCACCCGATGTGGGTAGTGCCAACACTCGAATTTAGTCGGAATTGGAAATGAAGATAGACCTCAATCAAATTCGTGAATTGCTCTCCGTCGTATGTCAGACGGAAGTGACTGAGCTCACGTTGGAATTCGGCGATCAAAAAATAACGATCAAGAAAAACAACGAGCCAATTCAACCGCAATCAATAATGGGACATACGGCATCGCACTCAGTGGTGACGCCGCAAGCCATAACGAAAGCAATTTCATTCGAACCACAGGAAGAAGCACCAGAACCTGCCAAGGTAAAAGCTGAAGAGCCGATTTCGGCATCAAATAGTTATGTTGCTGTCACCTCTCCGATGGTTGGCACTTTCTATCGGGCAGGATCACCGACGGCTCGTCCGTATGTTGATGTTGGCGACAGAATCGCGGTTGGTCAGACTGTTTGCATCATCGAAGCAATGAAATTGATGAATGACATGCCAGCTGAAGTTAGCGGAAAAATAGTCAAAGTGTGCGTGGACAATGGCACTACCGTGGAATACGGTCAAACCTTATTCCTGGTTGATCCGAAGGGTTAAACTTGATCGAAAAGGTTCTAATTGCTAATCGCGGAGAAATTGCTCTGAGAATTATCAGGGCTTGCCGTGAATTGAACATCCCGACAGTGGCGGTTTATTCGCAAGCTGACGCAGAATCTCTGCACGTCAAACTTGCCGATGAAGCTTTCTGCATCGGACCACCTCAGTCTGCTCGCAGCTATCTCCATATTCCTGCATTGATCTCGACAGCAGTAGTGACTGGTGCCAATGCCATTCACCCGGGCTACGGATTTCTTTCGGAAAATGCGCATTTCGCTAGAATTTGCGCAGACCATAGAATTAAGTTCATCGGACCATCAATTGACTCCATCAATAAAATGGGCGACAAAGCCTCAGCACGCGAAACTATGCGCGCTGCCAATGTACCAGTCGTACCTGGTAGCCAGGGACTGATCGAAAATGATGCCGAAGCGTTTAAGTTGGCAGCAGAGATCGGTTTTCCAGTAATTGTTAAGGCCACCGCAGGTGGTGGCGGACGTGGAATGCGCATCGCAACCGATATGGATTCTCTCGCCACAGCTATCTCATCAGCACGAAGCGAAGCTTCCGCAGCTTTTGGTGATGGTGGCGTCTATATTGAAAAATATTTGAAGCCTATTCGCCACATTGAAATTCAAATTCTGGCTGATGCACACGGCAACTGCGTACACCTCGGCGAGCGCGATTGCTCAGTACAGCGCAGACACCAAAAATTAATAGAAGAAGCTCCTAGTCCGGCTCTTTCTCCCGAAATGAGAAAGGCAATGGGAGACGCCGCTGTGCGTGCCGCATTGCAAATCAATTACGAGGGCGCCGGCACGATCGAATTTATTTTTGCTGGCGACAAATTTTATTTCATGGAAATGAACACTCGGATTCAGGTAGAACACCCTGTAACTGAATTTATCACCGGCATTGATTTGATCAAAGAACAAATTCGTGTCGCCGATGGTCAAAAGTTGACCTTCAAACAGGAAGACATCAAATTCAACGGCCACTCGATAGAGTGTCGCGTTAACGCCGAAGATCCAGATCGCAACTTCTTGCCTTCACCAGGCAAAATCGATGCGTACATTGCACCGGGCGGACCAGGTGTGCGTGTAGATAGCCATTGCTATCCTGGATACTCAATTCCGCCACACTACGATTCGCTCGTTAGTAAGTTGGTCGTGTGGGGACAAGATCGCAATGAAGCGATTGCTCGCATGCAACGCGCTCTTGATGAGTACGCCATAACCGGCATCAAAACGACCATTCCTTTCCACCAGAAAGTTTTGGCAAACCCTTACTTCAAGCGCGGCGAAGTCACAACCGATTTCATCGAAAAGCATATGACTCCTGTTGAGGCGAAGAAATAGGCTAAAAATCAGTCAGTCCGTTTCGGATACAATTGAATAATTAGCCCTCGTGGCTCTATAGCTCAATGGTGGAGCAAGCGACTCATAATCGCCAGGTTACAGGTTCGAATCCTGTTGGAGCCATTTTTTTTTGCCAATTTTTGGTCGTTATGTAAAAAAGCGATGTCCTGCTTCTATTGATGGGACAATAAAGCCGTAGTTCTGGAGTCTAATACATGGAAACCACCGCAGGCATTAGAGTTCCCGATAGCGCCATGTGCAAACACGCGACAGACCTGGTGCGCGCTACCGAAAGTGACCTGCTGTTTCATCACTCCCGCCGCGTCTTCTTTTTTGCCGCTCTCACAGGCTCAAGCAAAAAATTGAAATATGACGTAGAACTGCTTTATATCGGCGCGATGTTTCACGATATGGGTTTGACACCAAAGTGCGCAACAAAAACAGAACGTTTTGAAGTTGATGGTGCCAACGCAGCAGCTGCATTTTTGCGCCAATACAAAATCAAAGAAGAGGACATAGATTTAGTCTGGGATAGCATCGCGCTGCACACAACGCCTGGTATTCCACAATACAAAAAACCAGTCGTGGCGCTTGTCACAGCAGGTGTTGAAATGGACGTGCTGGGACTTGGTTTTGACAATGTCAGCGAAGAAAATCGTGTCGAAATTGTGGTGGCACATCCGCGCGGCGACGATTTTAAAAACGGAATTATTCACGCATTTTACGACGGCATTAAAGAAAAACCCGACACCACTTTCGGCAACGTCAAAGCTGATGTGATCGCAAAGTTTGAGCCAGAATTCAAACGAACTAATTTCTGCGATCTCATAATCAATTCAGCCTGGCCTAGCTAGGCGCTCGGTCTGATAAACTCATTGAGTTCAAAAACTCAAAGAGAGTGACCGGCCAATGCCAAATAAACAATCGAGCTCAACTGTTCAGCCGTCTCAATTCACCAGCACGGCGCCACAGTTCATGGACGGTATCGTTTGCACCGGGCATTACTTCGATGTCCCTCTCGACTATGGCAATCCTGCTGGCGCCACTATAAAAGTGTTCGCCAGAGAAGTTGTTTCGCTGGAAAATAAGGACAAAGGCAAAGCAGAATTGCCTTGGCTGCTATTCTTGCAAGGCGGTCCAGGCTTTCCATCACCGCGCCCTGAGAGCAATAGTGGCTGGTTGAAGCGAGCATTACAGAAATACCGCGTTCTATTACTCGATCAACGCGGGACTGGCTTAAGCACACCGGTAACCATCGATACCTTACCGATGATTTCTGACGCTCAAAAACAATTTGAGTATTTGCAGAATTTCCGTGCCGACAATATTGTTCGTGATAGCGAAGCGATTCGTAAGGAATTGGCTGGTGGTGCTAAATGGACTTTGTTGGGTCAAAGCTATGGCGGCTTTTGCATTACAACCTATTTGTCATTGTTTCCGGAAGCGCTTGACGGCGCTATCTACACTGGTGGCTTGCCACCCTTAGTCGATCAGCCTGACGAGGTCTATCGTGCCACCTACAAACGCGCAATCGAGAAAAATCAAGAATTTTATCAGCGCTATCCTGCTGATGCAAAATTGGTTGAGAAAGTGGTTAGCTATCTCGCAAACAACGAAGTTCGTTTGCCATGCGGTGAAATCCTGACACCAAGACGCTTTCTACAGATCGGTCTGAATTTTGGCTTCAAGTCTGCTGGCATACACCCGACTCATTATTTACTCGAAAGCGCATTCACTCCTTCAGCAAGTGGCGAAACTTTGTCTTTTGCATTCCTTCACTCTGTTGAAGCAATGGCGCAATTTGATACCAATCCTATTTATGCACTGTTGCACGAAGCAATCTACTGTCAGGGCAGTGCATCGGCATGGTCTGCCGAGCGAGTGATCAAAGAGTTTCCGGAATTCGCAGCGCAACACCGTCCGCATTATTTCACTGGTGAAATGATCTATTCGTGGATGTTTGATGATTTTAGAAATCTGAGACCATTTAAGAAAGCAGCTCAGATGCTTGCTGATTATACGGACTGGCCAAAAATCTACGATAAAGATGTGCTGCGTAAAAACTCTGTTCCATGTGCCGCTGCAATTTATTTCGGTGACATGTATGTCGATAGACTTTATTCTGAAG
>JACMKL010000388.1 GCA_014380105.1 Candidatus Melainabacteria bacterium | reverse complement strand
TCCCAGGAGCTGGCGGTTGAATATAAAGTCCGCGAAATCCCGGATATTTTGCCTGAGCGGTTTGTATTTTGGATGCCCACGCAAAATACTCTTCATCAGCTCCGGGTCTAACGTCTGTCACGATTGTCGTTGCAACCAGCGAATCAGCTGATTGCGAAAGTTCGTCAATTACGTCAACGGCATTTTCGCCAGAAAGAATTTTGAAATCGGCAAGCAGCGCTCTTCGCGTTTCAGATGTCTGGAAAGAGCGCGCGTGACTTGCAGAATCGAAGCGCTGAATGATTTTCCACTGGCTCTCTTGAATCGAAAGTGGAATTAACTCTCCGCTCCAAAACCCCTGGAATTTTGCGCCAGCACGCATCAGATTGATAAATAGCTCGGAAAAAGTGTCTATTTCGCTGCCGGGAGGCAATTGCAAAATAGTCGTGACCGTATGGATGTCGGAAGCGTTTGAGGCTTTAGGCGCGTTGGTCATGACTGAAGTGTCGGACTTCTCGGACATTTGTATATCTCACTGACTCTGGCTTTATATCAAAAAATGGAACGAATTTCCCGGAGGTTGGCGCGTCCGCTACCTCTTTAAAGTAAAATAGCTAATCTACCATACAGTCGTCCGTGTCCAAGGAAAGGCAGGTTTCATGAGTTCGTCCGCACCAGCACCAGCGCCCGCAAAAACTGGCGATTTCATCAGAGACATCATTGATGCCGATTTGGAAGCAAAGCGTCATTCAAAAGTAATCACACGTTTTCCGCCAGAGCCCAATGGTTTCCTCCATATTGGACATGCCAAGTCCATCTGTCTGAATTTCGGACTGGCGCTGGATTACAGTGAAAAGCTGCCCGAGAGCGGAACGCGCTGCCACTTGCGTTTTGACGACACTGACCCAGCCAAAGAAGACACTTTATTCGAAGACGGCATTCAAGAAGATGTCCGCTGGTTGGGCTTTAACTGGGATGGTTTCTATCATGCCAGTGACTATTTTGAAAAAATGTACGAGTATGGCGAACATTTGATCAAGACTGGAAAAGCTTTTGTATGCAGTCTTACCGACGCTGAAATCAAAGAATATCGCGGCAACGTCACCACGCCTGGGAAAAACAGCCCACATCGCGAGCGCAGCGTTGAAGAGAATTTAGACTTGTTCAGTCGTATGCGCAAGGGCGAATTCAAAGACGGCGAACACGTTTTGCGCGGCAAGATAGATATGGCGAATGCCAATATGAAGATGCGCGACCCGATGCTTTATCGCATTCGCCACACTCCGCACCACATGACTGGTGACACCTGGTGCATTTATCCAATGTACGATTATGCTCACCCGATTTCTGACGCAATTGAAGGAATCACGCACAGCATCTGCACTCTGGAGTTTGAGAATAATCGCGAACTCTATGATTGGGTGATTGATAATCTGTACGATTACGCGAAATTTCCAAGTCGCCCTCATCAATATGAGTTTGCTCGTTTGAGTTTGAACTACACAGTTCTGAGCAAACGTCGCTTGCAAGAACTTGTAGTAGGCAAGCATGTGAGCGGTTGGGATGACCCGAGATTGCCTACCATTGCTGGTCTTCGCCGTCGCGGCTACACACCCGAAAGTTTGCGGGCCTTCTGCGCAACTGTCGGTATTTCTAAAGCGAATAGCACTGTCGACATGGCTCAACTCGAATTCTGCATTCGCGACGATCTAAACCAAAAGGCACCACGGGTGCTGGCAGTTTTGAAGCCAATAAAAGTGGTGATTGAGAATTATCCGGAGGGCGAAGTCGAAGAACTCGATGCTTCGTACTGGCCGCATGATGTGCCGAAAGAAGGGACACGGAAAGTGCCTTTCTGCAAGGAGATCTACATAGAGCAAGATGACTTCATGCTGGATGCGCCGAAAGATTATTTCCGTTTGGCGCCAGGCAAAGAAGTTCGTCTGCGTTATGCATATTGCATCACTTGCACCGATGTCGTTAAAGATGCCGACGGCAATGTCACTGAGATTCGTTGCACATACGATCCTGAGACTAAATCTGGTAACAACCCAATCGGACGCAAGGTCAAAGGCACCATCCATTGGGTCAGTGCGAAACACGCAGAGGATGCAGAAGTACGTTTGTACGACCGACTTCTCTCGGATGAAGCACCACCAACCGGTAAAGACAGTGAGTTTCTAAACGCGATCAATCCGAACGCGCTGCAAGTTTTGAAGGGTTGCAAGGTCGAGCGTAGCCTCTCCGAAGCTAAGCCAACAGAACGCTTTCAATTTGAGCGTCAAGGCTATTTCATTGCCGACGAGAAAGACTGCAAGCCGGGTTCGTTAGTCTTCAATCGCATCGTGACACTAAAAGACTCCTGGGCAAAAGCACAGAAGAAATAATTGTCGCCAATTCTCGACTAGCTAGTTGCGTACAATTTAGAAATTGCTCAACGGTTTTAAACCGTTGGACAATGCTGTCAAATTAGCGATGCGGAACAATAAACGCGCGCCAACGTTGGCATCCCATTCGTCTTCGCCTGGTGTCACTTCGCTTATATCGAAGCCGATCAGTGTGCGTTTTGATCGAACGACTTCCTTGATCAGATAAAGAGTCTGCTCGAATTCCAATCCGCCAGGCACTGGTGTGCCAGTATTCGGGCAAAGTTTTGGATCGAGTCCGTCTACGTCGAAGCTGACGTAAACGCGTTGTGGAAGATGCGAAATAATTTCTTCGCAAATTTTCTTCCAGCTCTCGCCGTCGAATTCTTTTGCCTTCAATTCCTGGTCGGTGTATAGGACCGCACGTCCATTTGAACCTTCGATAATTTTGATTTCGTCTTCGCAATAGTCGCGAATTCCAATTTGCACCAGCTTTGTGACTTTAGGTAATTTCAGAGCATTAAACATGATCGATGCATGCGAGTTTTCAAAACCCTCGTATGCGTCGCGTAAGTCGGCATGAGCATCTATGTGCAATATTCCGAATTCTTCGCCTTTGGCGAGTTCCTGAATCAGACCGAGTGGTGTGCTGTGATCGCCACCAATTGCGTAGACCAATTTGCCCTGGTCCAAGAAGTGACGTGCTCTCGAACGCACCCATTCGTTGACTTTCTCGCATTGTGCATTGATGTCGGCAAGTAAAGTATCGTCAGTATTGCCAGCTTCCAAAATTTCCAGGAAGTGGGAAACTTTTTTTCGTGTTGCAGCATTGAGCTCGACAATATCTTGTGGAATTTTGTCCATGGCGAGACCGAGCTTCCATGCATCTTTGATGTTGGGGTCGTAAAGGTCGACTTGTCTTGATGCCGCCATCAAAGCCTCGGGAGCCTTGGAAGTCCCTTCGCGATAGGAGACGGTCGCTTCCCATGGCACAGGAAGAATTACTTGTGTCGCTTCTTCAGTCGAGAATGGCAGTCCGAAGATGCCTTCGCCGGAAGCTAAAGAGTTGGGATCGAACTCGGCTGTGCTTGTTTTTGTAGTCATGCTGCAAAGGTTCCAAAACTGTCAAACTCTTGACAGTGTAACGGATCTGCCGAAATTTTATGGTTTCGATTGCAAATCATTTAGTTGGGTCTCCAGCTCAACAAATTCCTTGGAATAGTTGCCGGGAGTCGATAGGCTTGAAGTGTAGAAAGGCGAGACCAATACATTTCGCTCTGCATTCTCTTGACGCGCTGTATCAGCTATTTGTTGGAAGGCTAATCTCATAGAGGCAATCGCTTCTCTGCTGTGTTTGCGATCTGGGATTTCCTGAGGTATGTAATATCCTTGAAAAGATGCATGCTGGTGGTATTTTGACTCCAATGTCCCGATTGCGCGTTTTGATGTTTCAATCCAGGATGCGCCTCCGCCCTGGGTTGGGGTCACTGAGAATTTGAGGCGTGCTACTTCAAAAAGATGGCGAACACTCTTCAATTGTTCTTCGCAATTGGCTATTTCTTCTCTTTTCAATTTTAGTAATTCCATTGACTTACCTGTTGCGCGCAAATTTTCAAACGATATGTTTGCTTGTTCCAATTTTTCCTGTTGCAACTCATAGGCGGCACCAGAATTGAAAAGTGCTTGTTCTTCGTTCCACCAGAACTCAGAAAACGGCAGCCCTATCGCTACTTTCGCATCTTTCAATTGATCCGCCGCTTTCAAAATTGTTTCAATCAAATCTTGCTCTGTGCCTTGCGCGCCAAAATTTTCTTCTACAATTTCGATTTGATTTTGATCTTTGTAGTGCTCATATTGGCAGCAACGAATTATAAATTGACGAAATCCTTTTGCGTGGAGGTCATTAATGAGCTTTTGCCAACTGGCTTCATCAGCGCTTCTTGAATCTTCTGCAAATTGAATGTATGCACCGTTGAAGGCCATTGAAGGAGTGGTGAAAAATGTGACGGCAAGAAAGATGACAGACACTTTCGCGCAGATTATTTGTTTGCTCGCTCGCCTAAATAAATCTCTCAATCCCAGTACTGTACCTTGTTTGACATTGTTGTAAAACTAGTTGTTTTCATTCTGTCAATGTATAGCAGTCCATTAAGATGGTCGACTTCGTGTTGAAGAATTCGTGCGTACCATCCACTTGCGTTGGTGGTGAATTCTTCACCAAATTCGTTGAGTGCAGTAACCTTCACTGTACGATGACGTGGAGTGAGTGCAGCATAGCCATTCACGCTCAAGCACCCTTCAAAAAAATCAATTATTTCGTCACCTTGCGCTTCTAAAACTGGATTAACCAAGACGTGAAACGGTACAGGAACCCGCTCGCGAGCATCGAGAGCTTCTTGCGACATGTTTGTCTTTAGACCGGCATCGTCTTCGATGACTACAACCTGAATAGATTGACCGACTTGTGGTGCCGCTAATCCAACACCTGGAGCGGCTCGCATTGTTTCGCGCATCTCTTCGATCAGAGACTGAATTTCTACAGAAAGAATTTGCTCTCTGGTGAGAAGCTGTGCCACCGTGCGTAGTACTGGATGACCGGTCTGGACAATTGGTAGCGCCATTTGAAATGATTTGCTCGCACGAAAGGTTGGATTCAAACGTCCGATTCTACTTTGTAGTGGAGATGTTCGCAAGATTATTATTCAAATTATCAGTCTAATTGTGATCACTAAAGTGTCTGGTGGTATAGGGTAATGGGCTCCGCATGAGCGGGTGCCAGGATTTGACAATGGGAGAATTGACGGTGTCTCAAGAGATTTTGTCCGAAACAAATGAGCCCGAGCCGAGAAGCGCCAGTAGGTCTACATTTGCAGGATTATTCCTCGTCACCCTTGCAACTCTTGTATACGAACTTTTGCTGACACGCATTTTTAGTGTGACCATGTGGTACCACTGCGCGTTTATGGCGGTTTCAGTCGCTGTGTTCGGAATGACGGTCGGTGCCATCGCGGTTTATCTAGCCCCTTCACTCTTTTCTCGCAAAAATACAACCTTGATGCTGAGTGTGAGCACACTAGCTTTTTCGGTCACGTCGATATTGAGCGTGTATTTTCACCTTGCCATGCTCAATCAGACGAATTTGGACTTCATCACGATGCTCCAAAATACATACCTATTGACGCTCGTCCCATTTTTCTTCTCGGGCATTTCAGTATGTCTAGTTTTGACGCGCAACACAAAGCAGATCAGTCAACTCTATGCTGCTGACTTGCTCGGTGCTGCTGCCGGCTGCCTATTTCTGCCGGCGCTTTTTGAGGTCGTCGACGGACCTTCTGCAGTACTTGTAGTGGCATTCCTGTGTGCTCTTGCGGCCTGTGCGTTTTCGCTGCCTCTCAAACGTTTTCGCCTGGTCACCATCATTTTTACGCTGATACTGGCGGTTCTAATTCCTATCAACCAATCCACTCACTGGATGAAACTCGGCCCAATCGTGCGCGGGCGCAAAGAAGAAACGCCATTGTTTGAAAAGTGGAGCATGGCAGCAAGAGTGCGTGTTTTGGAGATGGACAGACTCCTCAACCGGCTATACAAGGCGGTTGGGCTCTGAGCGATGCGACACCGCCTGATTTGAAAATCAAGCAGCTAAATTTGGATATTGATTCTTTTGCGGCTACATTTTTGACTGCATTTGATGGCGACTTTGAAAAAGTCCGTCACCTCAAATATGACGTCACTAATTTTGCGCACTATATTCGCACTGGCGGAGCACAGCTAGTGATCGGCGTTGGCGGTGGACGGGATGTTCTGGGCGGACTTGCATTAGGACAGAAATCAGCACGTGGTGTTGAGCTGAATAAAGACATCATTACTGTCTTAAAAGACAAGTATGCAGCTTACACGGGCAATCTGGCGAGTGATCCGCGGGTCGACATCGTTAACGATGAGGCTCGCAGCTACATCACTCGAAACCAAGACAAGTACGATGTAATTCAAATGTCCATGATTGATACGTTTGCAGCGAGTTCTGCGGGCGCTTTCACGCTGTCTGAGAATTCACTCTACACAAGCGAAGCATTTGATGTTTTCCTGTCTAGGTTAAAGCCACATGGAATTCTTTCCTGCTCTCGCTGGTACTACCGATCGCAACCAGCCGAGATTTATCGATTGATGGCGCTTGCGCAATCAGCCGTACGCAAGATTGGTGGAGATCCGAGTAAGCAGATCATTCTGATCGCCAACTTTCCGAAAGGTGGCGCGGAAGGCGTGGGAACACTGATGGTGAGCCCCGATCCATTTTCGGCAGAAGATTTGCGCAAAGTTGAAGAAACAGCAAAAGATTTACACTTTCAAGTTGTATATAGTCCTGGACACTCTTCAGATCCAATACTGTCTGACCTGACTTCTTCGAAAGAGAAAATGGAGCAGACTATCCAAAACTTTTCTTTGAATATTGCTCCGCCTACAGATGATAGTCCTTTCTTCTTTCAATT
>JACMKL010000387.1 GCA_014380105.1 Candidatus Melainabacteria bacterium | reverse complement strand
TCAGAGTCTTCAGGAAGAACATGCATATCCAGTTGGGGTAAACCCGGGGCAGCACTTTCCAAAATTATTTCTCAGGAAAATTCCGGAGTCAGCGAATCTGCCAAAAAATCACATAAGAGGAATGCTGATATCAGGGCGTTTAGGGCTGTTTGGCGAGGAGGGGGGCGAAAAGCCAGGAAGATGCAAGTAGATAGTGCCCCTTATATCCCGGGTTTACCCCAGCCAATTGCTGAAACGAGCGCGCTAGACTACAGTTGGAGCAGGTGAAACTTGCTTTCTCGGGGACCGGAATGAAGGAGACGCTGGCGCGTATAACACGGCTGTTTGTGCCGTCCATGTGGATTCATGGGCGTGACAACTTGTTGTTTCAACGCCTATTCTGGGGAGCCCTTGCCGGTTGTGTTGCGACATTATTTCTGGCAGAGTCGACTGTTTTAGAAAGCATGGAATTGAGCATGTTGGAGTGGCGTTACAGAGTTTCTCAAAAGATTTATTCAGCCATCCAGAGGCCGCTAGTTTCGAACGACATCAGTGTGATTGATTTTGACGACCTCTCTCAATTTGACCTCGGTATAGCACGCTTTAATGACGACAGATCGCAAGCAGAACTTGCTCTGGCAATCGAAAATATTGAAAAGGGCAATCCGGCAATCGTGGCTATTGACCTCGACTTACGCGGAGCTGCCAATCCGGAATTGATCAAAGTTTTCCGCAAATACAATAATGTCGTAATCGGACTTTTCGGTAGTCTTGAAGGTTCGACCGACCTACCGAGTCGCGCCATCATGAACAATGTCCGCGCCTACGGCTACGATGAATTAATCAGAGAAAACAACGGCATCGTCTGTCGATTGCCTGTCAATTATAGAGATTCATTGGGCGATATCGATACTACAGAAGTGAGCGCGGCCCCTGTGCCTTCACTTACTGAAGCAATCATCGATTTGCATCGTCAAATCAAAGGGGTGGGTCCAACCACACAGTATTTGAATTTTCGCTCAGACCAACCGGCCTATATAAATTTCCGCCGCATCCAGTATCCATCGGTGTCTCTGCGCGATGTTCTGGAGCCTGATTTTGACGCCACCCGCTTTCGCGACCGCATCGTCTTGATGGGTTGTTCATTCACAGAGAGACAACAAGAGCCGCTCAAGAGAAGAACCCCGCTTGAAGATAACGTCGCAGACGTCGTCATGCATGCAGACTCCATTCAGACTTTGCTGGACAATCAGGTAATTTATAGCTTTCCTAAAAATATCGCTCACCACTTGCTGTTATTACTTGGCGCAGCTTTCGGCGCAGTCGCTTCGATATTGCCATTAAGCACACGGACAGCAACTTACCTGACCAGCGGAATGGTGCTGGTGGCGATGGCACAAGTTCTATTCGAAGGCTTCCACCTTGCACTACCAGTGGTGCCGCCGCTGGCAGTTTTAACATTGGGATTTTCGCTCGGTACTTTTATTTATCTAGACACAGACTTACGTCAACGCAATAAAGAACTTGCTCAAGCGCGCGAATCGATGCAAGTAAGAGCGGAAGAAGAGCGGCAGCGAATT
>JACMKL010000043.1 GCA_014380105.1 Candidatus Melainabacteria bacterium | reverse complement strand
ATAGATCAAGGATATCGGTGACTCTAATTCGCATGCCGCTAATGCACGGGCGTCCACCGCAAACTTCTGAATTGATCGTAACGCGTTTTTCTGACCCAGTCATCTCTATTTCCGTCCTGACTTTGGCAAAAACGTGAAAAGCTGTTTACGGATTAGCCGCTTCGCGGAAAAATTTGCGCATACGCTGAAACACTGATTTACGCTCGGTTGCTTCCGGCTTCTCAACATTTGTGGTGACAGTGTGAGTAACCGTTTCCACTTGAACTGGCTTGGCGGTCGGTGGAGTGTATTTCACAGTGGTCGGTTGGGCAGGCGGACGAGCACTGATAGCACGGGGTGCCGGTAATACGGTATCCGGTCCCGGAGCAAAACGAGGCTTGCGAACTCGTGATTCTGTCTTCGGTTTATCCGAGTTCGAATCATTGTCTGGCTTACTGTCAGATTTGCTTTCTGAATTTGTCTCGGTCTTTGTTTCGACCTTAGATTCAGTCTTGGTTTCGACTTTAGCACCAGGCGCGGTGGCACCAGGGCCATCCACTTCAAAATCTTGATTTTGATTCAGGTCAGACGCTGATGCAGGATCAACTTCAATCGGTCCTCTCAGGTCCAGATTCTTATGAGTACGCGTTTCCTGAATGACTGGCTCTGTCGAATACGTTTTGACTACAGCACCACTACCAGTGGACGTTGGTCTGACGGATTCAACTCGAACAGTTTCTTTGCGTTCTGTAATTTCCATTTGCGCATGCGGCTGCAAAATCGTGGAGGCAGCTGCTGGTTCAGGAGCAGTCCAGGTCTTAACTTCTTGCTCTAGACCCTTAGTCTTATACGCAATTGCTCGGCGTTGGAAATTATTTTTGTAAGCCAAAAATCCGTCTAAATCGAAGTGAACAGGATCTGTGTGGTCGCCCTGTTGAGCATAACGGTGAGTGATGACGTCAGCGTTGTCGACTTGATAGCGTTGCTGTAAATAAGCCAGCAATTTTGAAACAGCTTCACGCTGTGCCTGCGGATAATCCTGCCTACCGGTGTGATTCATTTCAATACCGATACTATTATCGTTATTGATACCAGGTAGAGTTTTAAAAATATTGACATGGACGGTAGCTAAATCAGGGTCGACACACTGATAAATGGTGCCGTCTCTCTCAACTACATATTGAGCGCCCGGATGGCGACGTCCCATCGAACTCCATCCTTCAATAACGTTGATGGCTCGGACAGGCGGTCCGGTTTCTGTGCTGTGCAAAATAATGTATTTGACTGGCTCGCGGCGATAGTAAATGCCACCACGCAGAGGATGGTAAGCAACCACACCAGCTCTCACTAAAGTGCGTGCCGGATAATTGTCGGCGACACCACGGTCAAATGCGCGTGCGATTCTCTCAGACGTTTGTTGGTCGAGAGGGCTCTTATCAAAAGATGGAGCATGCATAAGGAACAAACTTAGTGGATAGGCATATTTTGGTTTAGCCTGACGAACTATTTTGATTGGCCCGCGTCTGCCGGAATGAGTTGTGCGAGATGAGCGTGTGCTACGTGTAACAGCAACAACACGACGTCGCGAGCCAGAGTATGTCACGATTCCGCGAGAACCCCTGCGCGAGGAAGTCGCGCGAGTTGAAATGCCACGCTTGGACTTTGCACCTGTTGTCTTTGTTGTGTGACGATGAGTGACCGTCACTTTACGTTTGGTGCGAGCTTCAGCGGATAACTCAAACAGTGGTATCGATGCTGCCACCATCAGTGACATCAATGCTAAAGACAATGGTCGAAACTTAGTAAAGATGCGCTCTTTCAAAGACAGCTCCTCGGTCTACCGAGTTCGTATTATATGTTCTCAAGCCCACTATAGCAACAACTTCGACGCCCCAAGATAGGGCAAGTTCCCTCGATTAGAGAATCAATAGCTGAATGACACACTACTTAGTCTATCCAACCGCCACCAAAGATATATGCATCGGACAAATCATAAATACCGAGCACTTGACCGGGAGTTATCGCTGGCTGAGGTTCGTCGAACACAACATGTGATTTATTGTCCGGCAATGGTGTAACCAAAGCTGGTGCCGTCGGACTGTTGTATCTAATTTTCACTTGCGCTCGGAAGGGCTCCACAGGTGGTGCCTCAAGCATCCAGTTCATGAATGATGCAGTTAATTCGCGGCGCAGTAAGGCTTCTTTCGGTCCGACATATACGATGCGCATATCAGGGTCGATTGAAGTGACGTACAAAGGTTCGCTGTGTGAAATGTTAATGCCGCGTCTTTGCCCGATTGTGTAATTGTGCGTGCCTTTGTGCTCGCCCATTAAATCACCGGTCAGCGCGTGCAAAATTGGACCTGGCAATTCTGGAAGAAAACCAGCCAAATATTCTTGAGGAGTCGAACCTTTCGGGATAAAACACAAGTCCTGACTATCTGGACGATTTGCAGTAGTCAAATCGACATTACCGGCAATCGCTCTGATTTCGTCTTTGGTGTAATCACCGAGAGGCAGGAGGGTGTGTTTCAGTTGTTCTAATGTCAGCCCCCACAGAACATATGATTGATCCTTGCGCGGATCTTTGGCACGACCAAGTCGCACTTGCCCATCGATTTCTTCAATGCGTGCATAGTGACCAGTTGCGATGTATTCGGCGCCCAAAATCTTGCGCCCGTAATTCATCAGTGCGCCCCATTTGATAAGCGTGTTGCACAGGCTGCATGGCAATGGTGTGCGGGCTCTGGCATATGATTGATGAAAATCGTCAATGATTTGCGTTTTGAAAAGCTCTCTGAGATCAACTGCGTGATGGTCTACGCCGATTTGTTCGCAGACGCGAGCAGCATCGATCATGCCTGTATCACAGCAACGGCTGCCAGACTTGATCAACCAACCGGTCACTCCGACGACATCGTAACCTTGTTCTTTCAATAGATAAGCAGTCGCAGAACTATCTACGCCACCGCTCATCAAAACAGCAACGCGCGTTTTACCTTCCGGAACGGCGGTGACTTCACGAGCACGAGAGACGGCACAAACTTCAGCCAACATCTCAGCGGTGCGCTCGGCGGTCCGCTCTTTTGATTCGACGATTTCGTTTTCCGTGACGCTCATGAAAGTCTCTTTTGTTTTGTAAGGGGCAAAATTCACAGCGCCGCAAGACTTTGCGCGTGTGATTTAGCGGAGTGTTGATTGTACAACACTACCCCAAGAATGTCTTGACAGCCGTCATACAGACAAAACAGTTCTTCAAATATTTATTCAGGTCACTTTAGCGTGCGTCGCCGGTCAGCCTTTTAAGCCTCTCTTTGGCTTGTTTGGCGTTTTTACCGCTGGGCGCCAGAGTCAGGTATTGCTTGTATTCGCGCACGGCATCTTTACTCTTTTCAGTTTTCTCAAGCAAGATGCCAAGGTTGTAGTGAATAACAGGCATACTGTTGCCCGCCTGACTGAGAGCGACTTTGTAATATTTGTTGGCTTGGGTCAATTGTCCACGAGATTTTAGTAACAAAGCATATGCGTTATAGGCAGCCGGAAATGGCTTATTCAATTTCTGCGATTCATGTATTGCCGTTGAGAATTCTTGCTCGGCTTCGATGGCGTCATTGTTCAATCTAAGCGCCTGTCCGAGATTGTAGTGAGCCTGGGGAAACTTGCCTTTGCTCAGCTTAATAGCGTTTCGGTAAGCCTGAGTGGCTTGTTCGAACTTTCCTCGGCGCGAGAGCACATAGCCATAATTGTTGTAATTGTTGGCAGTTTTGCCGCTAGGCGTGGAGAGCATGCGCTCAAGCACATTTTCAGCCTTGCCCCAGTCCTGGGCACGCACTAGGTCCGAGACATTTTCATTTACTGCGGGAGGCGGAGTTGTTGCTCCGAAAGGAAAGCTAGGAGGAGCCAGGCCAGCTTTGAGTTCAGAAATTTTTAAACGCGTATCTGATGCGTAGCGCGGGTTAGGCTCATACTTCAAGGAAGTTTCATAAAACTGAATTGCTTCTGGAGTGTGCTTGCGAGCCGTTTCTATCATGCCGAGATAAAAATAGCCGAGTGCATAATTAGGGCGCATTTTAACGGCATTTTGCGCCTCAGCATAAGCCTGGTCATAATTTTTAGTACGATAATAGAGCATCGAAAGCCCGTTGTAGGCTGGCGCGTAGTCAGGCTGCAGCTTTACCGCTTCGCCGTAGTGTTTTAGCGCTTCTTTGTAGTCTCCGCCGTCTCGGAGCACATCGGCTAAATTTTTGTGTAATTGCGGATCGCTGTTGTGAGTAAGCTCCAGAGCTTGTCTAAAATAAATAATTGCTTCGTCGTAGTGTGATTCGCCTTGCTGATAGAGGCAAAGACCAAGATTGCACAAGGCTTCCAGATAAAGCGGGTCAATTTTTAGAGCCATCCGGAAATTGCTTTCGGCGTCCTTGAGCTGACCTTCACGAAAATAGCTGATGCCTATATTGTTGTATGCGTCTCCACAGGCTGGATCCATCTTGATGGCGTCCTGCAAAACTTTCCGGGTTTCATCAAAATTGCCCTCTTTGAGCAACTTTCCGGCAGCTCCAATTCGTTGTTCGACTTCTGGAGCATATCTATGCTTTTGCGCAAGCGCCGGGACAGTGGACGAAACATATGTGATCGAGGCGACAAGGAGCGCGGTTGCGACTTTATTCCAGCCGCATCCGGAGCGAAACGCTTGCACATCCCAAATATGTACCTTCTTCAGCGAATCAACTCTCCCTAGACACTTCTCAGGTTAAACATTACCAAGGACATAATACTGTAGCAATATTTAGACCTCCGACACAAATAGAGCGCCCGATGTGACCCGCGTGCTAACATGAAAAATTCGCCAAATTTGGCTTTCTCTCAAGCTTGGGCTAGCCAAAACAAAGTCAGGGAAAGCAGATCGCTCCTACTGAGCGTGAGTATTGAGCGTTTCCCAACGGAGAGCGATATTTGAAACCGGCAACATCATCAAGGCATATGGCAACACAGTCACCAAACACGGGCAACCCACTGAAAGAAAACGCGCTAGCGAGCGCATTGCATCAGCGTTTTCTCAATTGTCCGCAATACGCAAAGTTGCTGGCACGTACGGCCAGACACTCTCAGTCAGAACTGAATTTGGCGGGTCTTTCCGACTCAGCCAAGGCACTGGTTCTTTCGGTTCTCAATCACGAAGTCAAAAGACCATTTTTTATCGTCGTGCAGGACAACCTGGTCGCCACGCGCTTGAAGCATGAGCTCGCCAATTTAAGTCGCTATCCAGTTTACTTTTATCCATCGTCAGAAGTTTCACCATACGAGCAAGTGCTGAGCAGCCCCGACAACACGGCTCCGCAGTTGGAAGTTTTGCATCACATCATGAACGGCGGCGATGAACCATATATGGTGATCGTTCCCGGTCGTGCACTTATGCAGCGTGTTCTGGATGCTGAAACACTCAAAGAAAAAAGTTTCACACTGACTCGCGGTGACTCTGTCAATCGCGACGAGCTGGCCAGAAAACTGGCTGCCCGCGGCTATTCACGCGAGAGCCTGGTCACACTGCGCGGCGAATTCAGTATCAGGGGCGATATTATCGATATTTACCCATCGACTGGCTATCCGGTCAGAATCGAATTATTCGGCGACGAAATCGAATCAATTCGCCAATTCAATATCGACAACCAGCGCTCTGTAGATGAAATTTCTGCGGCTTTGATTCCGCCGAGATGGTGGATTGTGCTCGATGACACCAAAGAATTCAGAGATGGTTTGATCGACAAGCTCAGAGATGTTGCTGAAAAAACTTCTGCAAATCTGGACGAGCAACATAGAGAGACTTTGCTTACGGTCATCGAAAGTGATTTGACCGGTTTTGCGTCTGGCGCCTATCCCGAGTCTGTTGAATACTACTATCCCTATTTGAGTGAGCGCTTCGCGACTCTGGCAGATTACTTGCCAGAAAAAGGCTTACTCATGTATGACGAGTGGGATTCAATTGCAGCTTCTTTAATGGGCTACGAAGAGAAGCTCAATAACACATTTGCAGAAGGATTGAACACCGGCAGATTGTTGCCGTTGCCGCGACCATTGCATCTTTCATTCCAAGAATTGAAAGAGAAGCTCAATCCAATGCAGAAAGTTTTCCTTTCCAGCTTGCCTGCGTTTGAAGATGATTCAACGCACGCAGTTGTTGGATTTGATTGCCATCCTGTTGAGCGTTTCGGTAATCAAATGCAACTGGTTATCGACAAAGTGAGAGGTTTCCGTCGCAGCGAATATCAAGTTGTTATCTCAACCGAACAGCCTCAACGACTGATTGGACTCTTAAGAGAATGGGATACGCCAGCTCGCTATATTGCAGCCGAAGGCGACGTGCGCACCACAGATGATGCGGTCATCGAAGCACCAAAAGAAGGTGGCACAGATTTAGAAGCAGTGTCCTTTGCGGAACTGATCGCAAAAGGAAATGCGGGCGGTAACAACGAAGTCTGGGTAACCAGGCATGGATTTGTTTCAGGCTTCCGCATGGAAGACATCATGTTGGTGTCTATCACTGACGCTGAAATGTTTGGATTAAAACGCAGACCAACTGTCTATCGCCGTCAAACAGTCGAAAAATCCTACGAGCGATTCACATCAGTTTCTGACCTGAAGATTGAAGACTACGTAGTGCACATGAAGCACGGTATCGGTCAATTTATTGGTGTGCAAAGAATTGCTGTCGACAATCAGCACAGAGAATATTTGACAGTCCAATATTCCGGCGAAGATCGTTTGTATGTTCCTGTCGACCAGATCAATTTGCTCAGTCGCTATCGTGGAGCAGGCGACAGCGCACCACGTCTTTCTCGCCTTGGTGGCGCAGAATGGGAAACCACTAAAAAGCGTGTTAAAAAATCTGTCCGCGCAGTTGCAGAAGATTTAGTCAATCTTTATGCCATTCGCGCCAAGCAAGAAGGCTTCATGTGTCTGCCGGATACACCATGGCAAAATGACATGGAAGAATCTTTCCCT
>JACMKL010000386.1 GCA_014380105.1 Candidatus Melainabacteria bacterium | reverse complement strand
TCTTCGATCTTGCCAACCATGTAGAAGGCTTGTTCTGGAAGATCATCTAATTCGCCGGACAAGATGCGCTTGAAGCCCTTAACGGAATCTTCTAACTTAACGTATTGTCCATCACGTCCAGTGAAGTCTTTCGCGACGAAGAACGGTTGGCTCAAGAATTTTTGAATTTTTCGAGCGCGAACAACTGTGATTTTGTCTTCTGCAGACAATTCGTCCATACCAAGAATGGCGATGATGTCTTGCAAGTCTTTGTATTTCTGAAGTGTTTGTTGAACTCCGCGCGCTACGTCGTAGTGCTCTTGTCCAACCACTTCTGGCTTGAGCGCTGTTGATGTTGATGCCAGTGGATCCACTGCTGGGTAGATACCCAATTCTGAAATCTGTCTGGAAAGAACGGTTGTAGCGTCCAAGTGGGCAAACGCTGTAGCAGGAGCTGGGTCAGTCAAGTCATCGGCAGGAACGTAGATGGCTTGTACTGAAGTTACCGAACCAGCCTTGGTTGAAGTGATTCGCTCTTGTAGAGCGCCCATTTCTTGAGCCAATGTTGGTTGATATCCTACAGCTGATGGCATACGTCCAAGCAGTGCTGATACTTCAGAACCAGCTTGTGTGAAGCGGAAAATGTTGTCTACAAATAGAAGAACGTCTGTCTTGTTTACGTCTCTGAAATATTCAGCAACTGTGAGAGCTGAGAGACCAACACGCATTCTGGCGCCTGGTGGTTCGTTCATCTGACCGAACACAAGAGCGACTTTGTCCAGAACCTTAGACTCTTTCATTTCGTGATAAAGGTCGTTTCCTTCACGAGTGCGCTCACCTACTCCGGCAAACACAGAGAAACCACCGTGGTTACTGGCAACGTTGTGGATTAGTTCTTGAATGATAACGGTCTTACCTACGCCGGCTCCACCGAATAAGCCAACTTTTCCACCTTTGATATAAGGTTCGAGCAAATCGACAACTTTGATGCCCGTTTCGAAAATGATGGTATCCGTTGTCAAATTTGTGAGCTCTGGCGCTGGACGGTGAATCGGCCAGTACTCTTCGGCTTCGATTGGTCCGCATTCGTCAACAGGTTCGCCGACGACATTCATGATGCGTCCGAGGGTGCCTTTGCCGACAGGAACTGAAATAGGTTTTTTAGTATCGGTTGCGATCATGCCGCGTGTCATTCCGTCTGTGGAACTCATTGACACTGTACGGACTCTGTTATCGCCGAGCATCTGCTGAACTTCGCAGATAACTCTGTAATCTTGTCCAGCCGGATTTCTGCCGGTAATCTCAAGGGCGTGGTAGATTTCGGGCAGTTTACCGCCTTCGAATTCGACGTCAACGACAGGTCCGATGACCTGAATGACTTTCCCTTGTGTTGCTTCAAGAACTGCGCTCATTTGCACTCCAGATGAGAAATTCCAAATATCCAATAGATCGAGAAAATTGATCTTATCAGCTAAGGATACGGGCTAAAGCCTCGATGGGGCGGGTCGTTTATGATACTTTTCGTATGCTCGACATGAAGTGGCATCTTTGAACAATCGTAATTCCGCCGAACGCCTCAAGCGGCTGCATAAGCAAAATGTTGTCAGAAGGCTGCTTCGCGATGTTTTGGCGTTTGTAGCCCTGATTATTTTGGGCACATCGGGCTTTATGCTCATTGAGCATTGGCGTTTTCTGGATGCTCTTTTCATGACAGTAATTACGCTTACTACTGTCGGTTATGGAGAGGTCGTCCCTCTCAGTGATGCTGGCAAGATCTACGCAATGTTCTTGATTATTGCCGGGGCATCGACCGTCGTATATGTTCTTGGGGACATGGTAGAACTGTTTGTTAGCTTCAATTTCGAGAGTCGCAGAATGAAAGATCAGATCGCCAAGCTCGACGGACATTATGTAGTTTGTGGATGGGGACGAACTGGTCAAGAAGTAACCGATCACTTCCTTGTAAAGAAAATTCCTTTCGTCGTCGTTGAGTCAGACGTGTTGCTTGCACGCAAAGCGCGTGAGGCTGGACTGCTTGTCATCGAAGGCGATGCCACATCTGATGAAACACTGATGGAAGCGCGCATTAAAAATGCAGCCGGAATTTTATGCGGCTTGCCCGATGACGCCGCTAATACATTTATCGTTCTTTCAGCCAAAGAGCTGAATAGCGAGATTGTAATCGTGTCAAGAGCAGCCAATCCAGGGTCTGAATCCAAACTCAGGCGAGCTGGCGCCAAGATGGTCATATCCCCTTACGTAATTGCTGGCAGGCGTATGGCCACCGCCGTCACGCAACCGCTTGTAACTGAATTTCTCGACGTCATTATGCACGCGCCGGAGTATGACTTGCGCATCGATCAAGTAAGCCTTTCAGCGTCGAGCCCGCTTGCCGGGAAGATGTTAAAGGATGCAAATATAAAGCAAGAGGCGGGGGCGATGATCCTAGCTGTAAATCAAAATGGTAAGCTGGTGACCAATCCACTCCCGGACCTAGTCTTTCGCGGGGGAGATGAGCTGATAGCGCTTGGTACGGAAGACGAACTAAAAAAACTTGCGGCGCTTGCAAGTGCCCAATCCGATTGAGGGTAGACCACGATAATGAGCAACGAAGCCCCAGCCCAACAAGAAGAAGCGATGATCACTCTCGAAGGAGAGGATGGGCAGTCATATCAATGTCAGATTCTTGACATATTTGATTTTGAAGATCAAGAATACGCCTTGCTCTTGAAGATGAGCGGCGAGAAAAAAGAAGAAGTAAAAGAGCCTGTTGAAGACGAAGAAGATGATGAAGACGGTTCGCTCGTCATCATGCGCTTGATTCAAAGAGAAGATCAGTCGATCTTCCAAACAATCGAGAGCGACGAAGAATTCGACAAAGTTGTTGCACACGTCGAAGAACTCGCTCGCTTGAGCGAAGCTGAAGGCGAAGGCGAAGCAGAAGAGTAAATTCTTCCCAATATCATTTTAAGGGCGGCGCGCTGCGTCGCCCTTTGCCATGCGCATACATTTAAGCCAGACTTTGGGTGAAACTTTTGAATCGGGCGGAAAAGCGCTTTTAGGCTCCGATATGCGGAAGCATCAGCATCGGCTTGGGAATATCCGCCTTCGGTACTTCCGGTTTTGGCAGCGACGCTCTCACAACATCATCAACGATTGCGTCAGCAACAGCATCGCGCGTCGCCTTGCTGTCGAATTTACGTGTCAGGCTTTCATCAGGAATCCACATGCCATCATCTTTTCTGCCGGTGACGTGCACAGTTATGTAGCGTCCGCCTTCGTGGACCGTGAATAGAACCGCGTCTTTCTCAAATTTTGACCACGAATCAATTGCCAGGCGCTCCAAAATTATTGAGCCTGCGCCTTCCGAACCATCAGGTGTGGGGATATTTTTATTGCCCGCACGAAACGCCTTGATGACAGCGATTTTGACCTTGTTGAGATCTTTAATCGAAGTGACAGTGATCGGGCCCTGGTCGACGAAAAAGCCCGCATCCGTCTGACAGACGGAAGGCGTGATTACCTTTCCCTGGTGGAAATAAAAGCGAAATAAGCTCATGCCGCCTTCCCTGAATATAGATCGTCTATGAGATTAGTTTAGCTTAGTGTAGAAATGTCCGCACGACAAACTAATTTTCACTTGATGATCGGTTTCATGGTCGGGAATGCAATTACATCGCGAATTGATGCCGAATCAGTAATCAACATGACCAGGCGATCGATACCGATGCCGATTCCCATTGTGGGTGGCATTCCGTATTCCATCGCATTAATGAAGTCGAGATCGAGCGGCATTGCTTCTTCGTTTCCAGCTGCTTTCTTGGCTGCCTGATCTTCAAGACGGCGACGTTGATCGAGTGGGTCTGTCAATTCGCTGTAGCCGTTCGCCAGTTCGCGACCGTAAGCAAATAATTCAAAACGCTCAACTTCACCTTCGTTAGTGCGGTGCGGTTTAGTCAAAGGTGAAATTTCTACAGGGTAGTCGATGATGAACGTTGGCTGTATCAGCGTGGATTCGGCTTTGTCTTCGAAAATTGCGTTGATAACATGTCCGCGTGAATCGCATCCTTTTAAGTCAACACCTAGTTCTTGTGCGGCTTTCTTTATTTCGTCAAAAGTTTTCAGCGCCTCGCAATCGACGCCGGTAACAGCTTTAATTGCGTCAACCATGCGTATTCTTTTGAATGGACGTTGAAAATCTATTTCCACACCTTGATAGGTAACTTTTGCTGATCCCGCTACTTTCGCCGCTGTTTCAACGATCATCTCTTCGGCTAAATCCATCAATTCGTTATAGTCACCGTAAGCCCAATACATCTCTAGCATTGTGAATTCAGGGTTGTGTCTGGTGCTTATCCCTTCATTTCGGAAGATGCGACCAATTTCGTAGACTCGTTCAAATCCGCCGACAATCAGTCTCTTTAAGTGCAGTTCGGTGGCAATTCGCAAATACAAATCGAGGTCGAGTGTATTGTGATGCGTGATAAATGGACGCGCGTCAGCTCCACCAGCCTCAACCTGTAAGACAGGTGTTTCGATTTCCAGGCAACCTCGTGAGTCTAAGAAATCACGAATTGTGCGAATGGCAATGCTGCGTTTTTTGAAAGTTTCGCGCACAGCCGGATTCATAATCATGTCCACATATCTGTGGCGATAACGTGCTTCAACATCCGTAAATCCATCCCAGCTATCAGGCAGCGGTAGGAGTGATTTTCCAAGGATTTGATAAGACGTCACTTTCACCGAAAGCTCGCCCTGTTTTGTGCGGCGAATAGTGCCGGTGGCACCAAGGAAGTCGCCTTTGTCGAGCAAACGCAGCTGTTTTAGAGGCTCTTCAGCAATATTTTGTTTGTGGCAAAAAAGCTGAATTTTGCCGGAATCATCATAAAGATCGACAAACATCCAAGTGTTTCTTTCATTTAAAACACGCCCGCAAACACGCACTTCATCTTCGGTTTCTGTGTCATTTGGCAAGTCTTTGTATTTTGTTTGCAAATCCTCAGCTTTATGAGTACGCGCAAAGCTATAAGGAAAAGGATTGATGCCTTGTTCCTTCATTGTTTCGAGCTTGCGAATTCTCTCCTGTCTAAGCCTTGTACCTTCTGATTCTGCGGTCATCACGAAGTGGCTCCTTTTGCGGATTGCAGTTAGTATGTGAGCCCTCTATCTTAGTGCATTGGCAGCCGCAATACTGGCAGTTTTACGTTCTTTGACGGTCGTTTGTGCTGGACGCGTATACGCTTCCGCTATCGATCAGGCTCGTTTGCCGCAGGCCGCACCTGTGGGCGTTTTTGGGGCGGGTGCCAAGTGGGATGTGTGGGAAGTTTGGTTAAGTATTTCTAGTTCTTGACCCTTGCCTGAAATTAAGCGAAAGCCGCACTGTGACCTGGATAAACGGGCGTGATATACTTACGCGAGTATCGTATTTGAAGGTCCGTGCGCACGGTCAAAATGTCGTCAATCGCGCATGTGGCTTAGTTTTTGGAAATCTATCGGCGACGATTAGGGAGAATTTCAGGTGGCAGAACCTACGGAACCAACAGGCGGTCCAAACCCACCAGGTGAACGAATCGTTCCTGTGGAAGTGCGTGACGAGATGCGCAAGTCCTTTATCGACTATGCGATGTCAGTTATCGTCAGCCGAGCAATTCCTGACGTCAGAGACGGTCTGAAACCTGTTCACAGGCGCATCGTCTACGGCATGTATGAGAGCGGTCTTGAGCCGGGCGAGCGCTACCGTAAATCAGCTAACACGGTTGGATATGTGATGGGTAATTATCACCCTCACGGCGACTCTGCAATTTACGAAGCATTAGTGCGTCTGGCCCAACCGGGTTCAAGTAGATACGTAATGATCGATGGTCACGGCAATTTCGGCGACCTCGACAATCCACCTGCTGCTATGCGTTACACCGAAGCCCGTCTGGCTCCGATTGCAATGCAAGTTCTTTCTGATATTGATGCCGAAACCGTGGATATGCGCGGCAACTTCGATGACTCCAGAAAAGAGCCTATCGTTCTACCATCACGCGTTCCGATGCTTTTGCTGAACGGATCTACTGGTATCGCTGTTGGTATGGCTACCAATATTCCTCCGCACAATTTAACTGAAGTTGTCGATGCCACCATCGCTAAAGTCGACAATCCAGAACTGACATCAAAAGAATTGATGCAGTGGGTGAAGGGTCCCGACTTCCCGTCGGGCGGCATCATCATGGGCACCGAAGGTATTGAAGAAGCGTACGAAACCGGACGCGGATCTATTCCAGTGCGCGGTGAAGCAACTATCGAACAAATTCCAGGCAGCCCTGGACGGCAAACTCGGATGGGAATTGTCGTCACATCTTTGCCGTTCACAGTTGGACCGGAGGCATTTGCAAAACGTGTTGCCGACCTGGTGCGCGATGAAAAACTAACTGGTATCAGTGACGTTAATGACGAAACAAACCGTTTGGGTCTTCGCGTTGTAATTGAATTGAAGCGTGATGCGCACCCTGAAGTTGTATTGAACAATCTCTACAAATTCACTCAGCTGCAGCAATCATTCCCAGTCAACACACTGGCTCTCGTGCGCATTCCTGGTAAAGGTGAACAATTCAGACCAGCCACTCTGCCACTTGCAGATATTCTTGATCAATTCATTGTTCACAGAACTGAAGTAGTCACCAGACGTACGCAATATCAATTGCGCAAAGCACAAGAACGCGCTCATATTTTAGAAGGCTATTTAAAAGCTCTCGAAAATATGGACAAGGTCATCAAGATCATTCGTGCTGCTCAAGCCACTGATGAAGCCCGTCAAGGACTGATGAAAGAGTTCTCGCTCGACGAACTTCAAGCAAACGCGATCCTCGAAATGCAATTGCGCAGATTGACAGGATTAGAACGCGGCAAGATTCAAGCTGAATATGACGAATTGCAGAAGAAGATCATGGATTTGAAATCGATTCTTGGAAATCGTCAACTCGTGATGGACATCATCAAGAAAGAATTGATTGAAGTCAGAGACAAATTCGGCGACAAGAGACGGACTCGCATCGAAGGATCCGGACAGCTAGATTTGACCAGCAAAGATTTGACTCCGAATGAGCCAATGGCTGTTTTCATCACAACTCAAAACTACGTGAAGAGAATTCCACTTGATTCCTTCAAGCGCCAAAAACGTAATACTCGCGGTGTCACCGGTATGAAGACCCGTGATGAGGATGACCTCCAACACTTCTTCACCGCCAACATGCACGATCGATTGCTGGTCTTCACCTCTGGTGGACAAGTCTATTCTCTTGAAGTCATGGACTTGCCTGAAGGTGGCAGAACCGCTCGTGGTCTGGCGCTCGTAAATCTATTGCCGATCGGTCAAGACGAAACAGTAACTGCCGTTATTCCAGTTTCTGAATTCAGAGATGATTCGTATCTGGTGATGGTCACTCGTCTTGCTTATATCAAGAAAGTGCAAATGTCGGATTTCTCCAATATCCGTAAAAATGGCATTATCGCTATCAGCTTGGGAGACGGTGATCAACTCGGCTGGGTCAGACCATCGAGCGGTAAATCTGATGTCATCATCGGAACCGGCGACGGTATGTGTATTCGATACTCGGAAGACGAATTGCGTCCAATGGGTCGCACCGCTCGCGGTGTACGCGCGATCACCTTGAGAGAAGGCGACAGAATTGTCGGATTCGACGTTACTGAATCGAATGATGATGGCTCAATTCTGGTCGTTACCAACGACGGTTTTGGCAAGCGCGTCAAACTTGGAGAGTTCAGACAGCAAGGTCGCGGTGGCATCGGTCTTATCGCAACTAAGTTCAAAAGTGCACAATCCAGATTGGCTGCGTTACGTGTCATCAGCAAAGGCGATCAAATTGTTATTGCGACCGCAAATGGAATTGTTGTTAGACAGGCTGTGGACGAAATCAGCTCACAAGGTCGGATGGCAACCGGTGTTCGTATTCAGCAAATTGGTGAAGACGATTCAGTTGTTTCAGTCAGTCCATTCATCGAACCTACAGAAGTCGAGTTACCGGATGGTGGCGATTCGGGCAGCGATTCAGCTCCAGAATAAAACTGACAGGCAATCCGGACTGATACTCTCTGTGGTATCACGGGGCAAAAACACTGAGAGG